>JAITAI010000224.1 GCA_031284195.1 Treponema sp. | reverse complement strand
GGGGCATTAAACCTGAGTGAAAATTCTGGTCTTATGCCCTATTATGTCTCCTCCCTTAGGAATATACTCAAAGTACATAAATTAAAGTATATAACTAAGGAGGATATAATGGGCCTTGCTCAGAAACAACAAACCCCTCCCGAACCGCGTCTTGTCGGTACGGTTATTCCAGTCGGAGCCCTGCGGGGCGAACAATCTATAGGAGTCGGCGAATTCGCCGACTTGCCCGCCTTTGGTGAACTTTGTAAGAACATGGGCCTTGCGCTCATCCAGCTATTACCGGTAAATGACACCGGTTACGATAGTTCTCCCTACAGCGCCCTCTCTTCTTGCGCCTTACACCCCCTCTACCTCCGGCTCCAAGATCTTCCAGAGGCTGCTGCAGAGCCTTCCTTTGCCGAAAAAGTCGAGGCGCAACTGGGTACCTTTTTTAAGGATGAACCCCGATTCCCCTATTACAAGCTCCTCCGGGCCAAGATGGAGCTGTTGCGGAAACTTTACGAGGACCATGAAGGGAACATCGCGGATAAGGCAAAACCCGGCGGGTCCCTGGCTTCTTGGATCCACGAGAACCCCTGGGTTAAGGAATACGCGGTCTACCGCAGGCTCAAAGAAGCCAATAGGGAAAAGAGCTGGAAGGAATGGGAAAACCACCAGCGGGTTACTGCTGCGGACATTCAAGCCCTCTGGGAAGATCCTAGCCTCTGGGGGCAACATCTCTTCTGGGTTTGGGTGCAGGAAGCCCTGGATACCCAGTTTCGCAAGGCCGCGACCGCTCTTAAAGCCTTGGGAATCATCCTGGAAGGAGATATTCCCATCTTGATGAACGAAGATTCCTGCGATGTCTGGGCTCATCCTGAATACTTCCACCGGGATCTCTCCGCCGGGGCGCCGCCGGATATGTACAGCCCTCTGGGACAGAATTGGGGATTTCCCATCTATAACTGGCAGGTCCAGGCCAAAGACGGCTATGTTTGGTGGAAAAACCGGCTCAAAGTAGCGGAGAAATACTACCGGGCCTACCGGATCGATCATGTGCTGGGCTTTTTTCGTATCTGGGCTTCCCGGCGAGAGGATAATTCCGCAATCTTAGGTCGTTTTGTGCCTGCAGTTCCCCTTACCGATAAGGACTTGAACAGCATGGGGTTCGATACGGGCCGGATCCGCTGGGTTTCCCAGCCTCATATCCCCACTGAAGAGGTATGGAACAGCCTCAGAACCGGAGGCATGGCTTCTGCTGCCCTTTCAGCAGAGGCGGAGCGGGTTTTTACCCTGGCCTTGGACCGGATAGGCCGAGAGGAGCTATGGCTCTTTAAGGAACGCATCAAGGGGGAAAAAGACATCGAAGCCTTGGACCTGCATCCTGCGGCAAAGGCCTATCTCTTGGCGGCCTGGGATAACCGAATATTCCTGGAATATGCCAAGGGCCGGTACTCCCCGGTGTGGTATTACCGGAACTCCCGGGCCTACGCCTCTCTTTCAAAGGAGGAACAGCAGAACCTGGAGGCCCTGCTGGAGCAAAACCGGCAGGCCTCGGAGCAGACTTGGGAAAAGCAGGGAAAGAAGCTCTTAACCGTGCTCAAAGAATCCTCTACCATGCTTCCCTGCGCAGAAGACCTGGGCGCAGTACCTGACTGTGTACCCCGGGTACTCACCAAGCTCAAAATCCTAGGGCTTAGGGTGATCCGCTGGTCCCGGTACTGGGATGAGCCAGGAGAACCCTACCTTCCCTTAACCGAGTATCCCCCCTTAAGCGTTTGTACTCCGGCGGTCCATGATAGTTCCACCCTCCGGGAATGGTGGGAACATGAGGCGAATCAGAAGCAGTTCGCTGCTTTCATTGGAGAGCCATCCCTCTCCTCTAAGTACAACCCAAGCACCGCCAAGATCATCCTTGCTAAGGTTGCCGGCGCCGCATCCCAATTCCGGGTGTTTCAGATTCAGGATCTCCTCCACCTTTCCCTGCGGTGGTATGTTCCGGATCCGGCCCGGGAGCGGATCAACGTGCCTGGTACGGTCGATAATTTTAATTGGACCTATCGGCTTCCTGCATCCATTAAGGAAATCGGGGAAGATCAGAACCTGGTGCAGGCCGTGCGGGAACTGAGTGAAATTGCCCCGGAGACAAAACCGCAGAAAGCTCAAAAGGGGAAGAATCAATGACCCGGATCCCCATCCATCTTACCAGACTCGAACCACCCCATGGACCCTCCCGTCTTTACAGCGCCGGATCTGAACCGGTAAAAGAATTCCATATCCACCGGGAGATTAGGGAGGTATATGGCTTGGATCATACCCTGTTCTCCCTTCGGGGTAATGTGGTGCTGGTGGAATTCCGGCAAGTCCGGGAGCTTGCGGTAAAACTCAACGCCCAGGTTGACCCCCGCCACCCTGAACGGCTGGTTAAAGCGGGACAGCTCAATGCTATGGGCCTCATTGACGAAATCCTTCATTATGTAGTCGCCTTGTACCGGCAAAAGGTACAGCCTGATGTGTTTGATACTGCCCTCCTGCGTCTTGCAAGCCATCTGGGACAGAAAAACACCGAAGTTCTTTTGCATACCTTTGGAGAGATCTTCCCTCCTCAGCAGGTCTACCGTGGAAAAATTACGGTAGCAGCCTATCTCGAGGGCTTTGAAGGCCGGGAAAGCTGCCGGTCCCTGGCTTTGGAAGAACTTTTGCTCCTGGCCCTTGCGAACCTCAACCCTGGTTTTACTCCTTTTAAGTTTCTTTTTGACGAGGCGTCCTTAGCGGAAAGGACCGTGTATACCCAGGCGGTGAAAGAACTGCGGGAGCATCTGGCCGCGCTGCCTCCCTTTGGCCCAGAGGGGATGAACCTTTGGGACATGCTGCGTGCTCCTGCCCTGGCCTCTCCGGATTCCTTGAGGGGTCAGCTTGAGTATATGCGGACGCACTGGGGTTTCCTCATCGGGAAGTTCAGTTCCCGGATCCTCTTGGGGTTGGACGTCATCCAGGAGGAGGAGAAGCCTCGGTTCTTCGGCCCAGGACCCAGCGCGGTCTATACCTACGGCAGCCGGGATGTGGAATACGAGCGGTTCAGCCAAGATCAGGATTGGATGCCCCGGACTGTGCTCATTGCCAAGAGTACCTTGGTGTGGCTCTACCAGCTTTCGCAGAAATACGGCCGGTCCATAACCCGACTGGACCAGATTCCGGATCAAGAACTGGATGAACTCTCCCGCCGGGGCTTTACAGGGCTGTGGCTTATTGGGCTTTGGGAACGGAGTAACGCGTCAAAGACCATCAAACAGTGGACCGGCAACCCCGAAGCTGCAGCTAGCGCCTATAGCCTCTACGATTACGACATCGCCAGAGAACTGGGGGGCTGGGACAGCCTCATCAACCTACGGGACCGGTGTATGCGCCGGGGCATCCGGCTTGGTTCAGACATGGTTCCCAACCACACGGGGATAGACAGCCGTTGGATCATAGAACACCCGGATCGCTTCCTTCAACTGCCGTATCCTCCCTTTCCCGGCTACCAGTACACCTGCGGCAATCTTTCAGGCCGGGATGACATCACCGTCCAGATCGAAGAACACTATTTTACCCGTACCGACGCCGCGGTGGTGTTCAAGCGTATAGACAATCGTACCGGAGAGGCCCGGTACATCTACCACGGTAATGACGGCACCTCCATGCCTTGGAACGATACTGCCCAGATAGATTTCCTCAATCCCGAAGCCCGGGAAGCGGTGATCCGGACCATCATTGGAGTCTGCAAACAGTTTGCTATTGTCCGTTTTGATGCGGCCATGACCTTGGCCAAACGGCATATCCAGCGGCTCTGGTATCCTGAGCCGGGCCGGGGAGGAGACATTGCAAGCCGGGCAGAACATGCCCTTTCTGCGGAAGAGTTTAACCGGCGCATACCCCAGGAGTTCTGGCGGGAAGTGGTGGATCGCTGCGCAGTGGAAGCCCCCCATACCCTGCTCTTGGCCGAAGCCTT
The DNA here is from genome assembly GCA_031284195.1 of Treponema sp. Classification (GTDB taxonomy): domain Bacteria; phylum Spirochaetota; class Spirochaetia; order Treponematales; family Breznakiellaceae; genus JAIRLU01. The sequence goes on along the minus strand of JAITAI010000224.1, from coordinate 4,463 downwards.
CTGGATGATGGAAGGTTACTTTGTCCGTACTCTGGGGATGCACCGGGTGTACAACTCGGCCTTTATGAACATGCTCAAAAACGAGGAGAACGCCAAATACCGGGCCACCATCAAAAACACCCTGGAGTTTGACCCGGAAGTCCTCAAACGGTTCGTCAATTTCCTCAACAACCCGGATGAGGAAACCGCAGTGGCCCAGTTTGGCAAGGGGGACAAATACTTCGGAATCTGTACCCTCTTGGTAACCATGCCAGGGCTTCCCATGTTCGGCCACGGACAGATCGAAGGTTTTGAAGAGAAATACGGCATGGAATACCGCCGTTCCTACCGGGACGAAAAGCCGGATCCCTCCTTGATAGAGCGGCATGAACGGGAGATCTTTCCCTTGATGCGTCGGCGCCTCCTCTTTTCCGGGAGCGCGGATTTTTGCTTGTACGACTTCTTTACCCCAGAGGGCCAGGTAAATGAAAACGTCTTTGCCTATTCCAACCGGATGGGACAAGACCGAATCCTGGTGTTCTACAATAATTCCTATTATCAGAGTTCCGGGTGGATCCGGCAGGGCGCAGTAGCCATTCCCCAGAAAGACGGGACCTTTCGTCAAGACAGCCTGGCCCAGGCCCTGGGCCTGCATTACCATGAACAGTCCTTTGTGTTTTTCTGGGAGCAGCGTTCCCATCTGTGGTACCTCCGATCTTCCCGGGAAATTGCGGACCAGGGTTTCTTTGTGGCCCTCCAAGGTTACGAGAGCCAGGTCTTCTTGGACATTCATGAGCAAGAAGATCCCCAGGGCCGCTGGGCCCGGCTCTGGGCAGAACTGAACGGCCGAGGAGTAGGGAATCCCCAAGAGGCTTTGCAAGACCTGTTCCTGGGAGAACTCTACGGTTCCTTCATGGAGCTTTTGAAGCCGGAATGTATCGCAGCGCTTAACCGGGCTTGGGTGGAAGGGAAGGAGCCTGAGATCCGGGCTGTCATTGCTTCTGTACAAGAACCAGTGGCGGTCTTTATCCGTACTGCCCTTCGCTATCGAGAGGGCGCTGAAGGCCGGTATGATCCCTTCGAGTGTCCGGCCAAGACCAGCGTAGCGGCTATTGCGTCTGAGCAGTTAGAAGCGGACTTTACCGCGTATCTTAGGCGCTTGTTTCTGCTTGCTGAGTATGGCCTTGTCCTTCCAGGGGCCAGGCAAACCAAGGCTCAGAAGCTGCTGCAAACATGGGTAGAGAAACTCCGGACCAAGCCTTTTACCCTGGCTTTTGCCGTAGGGTACGGGGTCTTAGCCCTTCTTCCTGGGATTATCGGCCCTGGCACTTCCGGCGCAGATACTGCGGCCCTGATACAGCACTGGAATCTGGACCGCAAGCTGCAAGAAGCCTGGCGCAGCTTGGGTATTCCTGGTGAAACAGCCTACCGGCTTACGGAGATTGCTAAGGCGCTCCTTGCCCGGACCCGCCCTGAAGACCCGGCGGTCTATGGAACACCCTTTTCACCGGCGGCCCTGGTTACGGAAAACTACCAGGCTGAAGATTTTAGGCGGCTTCTCGGGGTAAACCAGTTCGAAGACATTACCTGGTTTAATAAGGAAGCCTTTGAAGAGACCCTGGACTATGTTTCCCTGTTCTTGGCTCTGGAAAGTGAAGCCGCCTTTGTAAGGGCAAAACCAGTGGATCCTTTCCCGGAGATTACCCCCTGCTCCCTCGTGGTATGGACCGCCTATGCAGGAGCAGGCCCGGAAGTAGTGGAACGTTCCGTGAACCCGGTTCTGGAGGGGGCCCTTTCCGGGGTTTCCTATCTGGAGAACATAACTTCCACCTCATCCAAGGGTTCCAGCATGATAAAGCTGGAGTTTAGGTCCGGGACAGACCTGGAACGGGCATCCAAGGCTGTCCGGGAAGCCCTGGAACAGGTGGGGAACAGGATGCCTGCTGGGGCAAAAAGTCCGCAGATCTTAGGGGTCGAAGATTTCCGGCGGCTTCTGGGGATCAATCACCGGGAAGACGCAAAAAAAACGGGGAAAGGGAACCACCACGCCTCATGGCGTAAACGGCTGCAATCCATAGCCCTCATGTCAGCGCAGTTCCAAAAGGCTGAGGAAGCATCGGGGTATCAGATGGACAGATTTATAGATATACTGCACGGTGAAGAATAAAAGCGCGGCGTGAAACACCGCCACATATTTTTCTTTAGGAGGATACTATGAATTATTCAATAGCCCTCGTTCCTGGCGATGGGATAGGACCGGAAGTTATTGCTCCTGCCACGGAAGTGTTAGATACGGTGGGGGCCCACTACGGGCATGTATTTCATTATGTGGAACTTGAGGCCGGGGGTAAGGCCATCGACTTATGGGGGGAACCCCTGCCCAAGGAGACTCTGGAGAGGGCCAAGAAGTGCGACGCCCTGCTTTTAGGCGCAGTGGGGGGACCCCAATGGGAAACCTTACCGGGTCATCTCCGGCCTGAACAGGCGCTCCTGGGCCTGCGGGCAGGGCTGGGGGTATTCGCCAATCTCCGGCCTGCGGCGCTCCTTCCTCAGCTCAAGGACGCCTGCCCGATTAAAGATGAAGTGTTACGGGCAAGCAATCCCCAGGGAAAGCCCCATTTTGACCTCCTCATTGTCCGGGAACTCACCGGAGGGATCTATTTCGGCGAGCGGGGCCGGGGACATGAAGGTAAAAGCGCCTTTGATACGGAAACCTATTCCTGGGAGGAGATCGAGCGAGTGCTGAGGATTGGGTACCGTGCCGCGGGCTTGCGGAGGAAGCGGCTTTGCGTAGTAGACAAGGCCAATGTGCTTGAATCATCCCGGCTCTGGCGGGAAGTTGCCTCTGTGGTAGCCCAGGAGTACCCGGAGATTGAAACGAGCTATTTGTACGTGGACAACTGCGCCATGCAGCTCATCCGGGCCCCTGGTCAGTTTGACGTGATCCTTACGTCGAACCTTTTTGGGGACATCTTATCCGATGAGGCGTCGGTTCTCACCGGTTCCATCGGGATGCTCCCCTCTGCTAGCCTGAGCAGTTTTATTCCCGGTCATAAAGGCCCTATGGGCATGTATGAGCCTATCCACGGTTCTGCGCCGGACCTGGCAGGTAAAGACCTGGCCAATCCTTTAGGCACGATTCTTTCTGTGGCGATGATGCTCCGGTACTCCTTTAATCTGGAACAAGAGGCCGCTGCAGTGGAAGCAGCAGTCCAGGTTGTACTGGATGAAGGCTTACGAACCAAGGACATCTTTAACCGGAACGCGCTCCCTGGCACTGAAAAATTGGTGGGTACCAAGGCTATGGGAGAAGCGGTATGTAGGGCCCTGCTCAGGGCTTAACATAAAAGGCTTACCTGCCGGGGATGCCGGGGGAGGGTTCTTCCTTCAGGCGTCCCCTCGGTTGATGACCGGTACTGAACATCCTCTATACCTCACCCCGGTTTATGTACTTTTGAAGCTGCCTCACATACTATAACGATGCAGGCAGGGTAGCCCTGTCTCTCGGGGAATCCTGGCGACCGGGCAGGTTCAGAACAAGAACGCCTCTTCCGGTTGAAGTACCAGGCCCCGGCAGCAGCAGTTCCGCTCTGGTGCATCCGGGTATTCTGTAGAGGAGATTGACAGAAGGAAGCCTGGTTCTTATAGTAGTTTAAGTCCCTTGAAGGGAAAATTAAGCATGACGGAAAGGATCTCTATGAACATCATATTTTGTCTTATACCCCCCTGCTATTAGAGCATTGCTATCACCTTAACTATAGAAATACGGCCCGGCCCGTTCTTCTTCATGCTACAAAAAAGGAGTATCTATGAAAATCGGCGCTAAGTTGGTAACCACTACCAGTATTATCAATCTCATCGGTATCGGCATCCTCGCAGGCGCCACCATTATCGAATCGCAGCGGGAAATCACCCGCCTTGCTGATGAACAGGCACAAAGCATTGCAACACAAAGCACTGAACAAATAAGAAACTGGCTTAACGAATATATGGACATAGCAAGAACCCTCGCCATAATAATGGAAGGCTATAAGGAAACACCGGTCGAAGAGCGCCGCAGTCGATTCAATGATATGATGAAACAGGTACTCATCAGAACCTCCGGATTAGCCAACGTGTATTCCCACTGGGCGCCTGATGCCCTTGACGGCATGGATGCGGACTATGCAAACACCCCCGGCACCGATGAGTCAGGACGGTATAATTCGAGCTGGATCGAAGTTGCGGAAACCCATGAAGTTATTCTGACGAAGGTGGACTTTGATTGGAATACGGTTGTGCAGTTGAATATAACCGGCGATTATATGCTTGAGCCTTCCATATATCCGATAGCGGGAAAAAACTATTTAACGGCAAGCTTTGGCGTTCCCATAAAAGAGAACGGCAGGATTATAGGGTATGCAGGAGGCAGCATCGATCTATCAACCATGCAGGCCATAACCAATGGACTTAAACCGTTTGGAGACGGCCATACGCTGGTGTTT
>JAITAI010000170.1 GCA_031284195.1 Treponema sp. | reverse complement strand
TGATCCCCTTGGGGAATACAATCATACCCTTTTATAGATGTTCCTGGTGCCGAAAGGTCTTGGTCTTGTTTTTTGATTGCAAGGGAGTTTCAACAGCAGCTGTGGGGACCCCGGCGGCTTTACGAACCGGCGTTTAAAGTTTGCGGGATACCTCGCAATCAGCGTAGATTCGAGGAAACCGCCTCCGGTTTCGTCCATCAGTTTGCCTGTATAGTGATGGCTAATCTTTGTGGTATAATAACTTAATTCAAGAGACTACGAGAGGATCAGATTAGAAAGATAGTGCCCTTGGTTCATTTTTTATCAACCTTCCTTTTGAAGGTTTTACAAAGGCTAGAAAAAGACTTATACCCTATTATCATTACTTGTTAAGACCTGTTTTGGGAGATTGGAAAGCGTGAGGCTCGCCCTGGATGAGATTGCCCGGCAGCCTTCATGAGGTATGCCGGCCCTTCCCGGCGTACTTGAAAAAGGGGGTGTTGCTCCCTTATAGTTCATAAGGAGATAAGGAAGTATATGTTCAATAGCATCCGGGGAACCATTACCGAAAAACTGAAGGATACGCTGCGGATTGTAACCGGCGGTATCGAATGGGATATTGCCGTACCTGCTACAGACCTGGCCCAATTTCCCGAGGTAGGGGAAACCGGGCAGGTCTTCACATGGCTCTACCATAAAGAAGACCAAATGCGGGTCTTTGGGTTTTCCGATACGTCCCGGCGAACTACCTTCCTAGAACTCCTCAAGGTGGAGGGTATCGGCCCCAAAGGGGCGCTTAAAATCCTGGGAGGCATAACGCAAGAGGACTTGGAAGCTGCTCTGGATGCTGAAGATATAGCCAGACTGGAAGGCGTGCCGGGCTTGGGAAAGAAAACCGCCCAGAAGATGATCCTCGCGTTGAAAGGTAAGCTTACTCCAATGTCCCGGGCAGACCCGGTGTCCGTTTCCTATGGGGAACTGGTGGAGGCTCTGGCAGGGATGGGGTATGATAAGCGGGCAGCCGCGGACGCTCTTGCCAAAGCAGGGGCTGGTTTGAGTCCCGGTATAAGCGAGGCAGAGCAGGAAGAGCAGCTCTTCAAGCAGGCCATCCTCTATTTAAGCAAAATATAGGGGTTTCATACAACTTTTTCACGCAAGACGAGTCAAACAGTATATACCCACAAGGTCATCAGGAGCGTATTCCATGGAACCATCGACGTCAAATGCCGCGCAGGTGATCATCGCCATCATCCCCATCGTGGGGATCGTCATGGGGTCGGTGGTGGTGTTTTTTTATCTCCTGTGGAATCATAAGCGGAGGACTTTGCTGATCCAGGCGGGACAGTATGAGCGGCCTCCCTTTGATCTCCTTTCCTTTAGTTTGCTTGCAGGCTTGCTCCTCAGCAGCGTCGGATTGGGGTTAACGGTTTTTCTCGTGATAGCGCTGGGAGTCAATTTCGGTCTTTTAGGGGGGATCATCCCCTTATCCATCGGGATCGGCTTACTGGTCTATTATGGGATTAAGCGGAGCGATAGATCTCCATGAATAAGGGAGACGATTTTGACGATCCCTTGATCGTCGCAGAGGTCGTCTCGGGACAGAAAGAATTGTTCCGGCTTCTGGTGAACCGGCACGAAAAGACGGTATACCGCATGGGATTAAGTTTTTTCCATAACACCGAGGATGCTTCAGATTTTACCCAAGAGGTGTTCTTGAAAGTATTTCGGCATCTTTCCACATTTGAAGGCCGCTGCCGGTTTTCTACCTGGCTGTATAGGGTGGCCTATAATACCGCGGTGAATAGGGCGGCCCGCAAAACCGAATACCAGAGCTTGGCAGAAGACGCATCAAGTCCGGAGTATGCCCGGAATTGGGATACCCCGGAACAGACCCTCCTTCGGCAGGTGGTGCAAGCCGCAGTAGGGGAAGCGGTGAAGGAGCTTCCCGAACGGTACCGGATCTGCGTGGATCTCTTCTTTTTCTACAATAGATCATATCAGGAGATCGAGGTTATCACAGGGTATCCGGTTAATACGATCAAATCCCATGTATTCCGGGCCAAGAAATTACTCCGGGAAAAACTGGCAGATTTTCGATATCTGTGAAAAAGGCCGGTGTACCTTCTTGGCTTGGGAGTTGCGTTCTATAAGGAGAAGCGTATGAAGTGTCTGATGGAGGAAAAAGTGATGGATAAGGTGTATGAGGCCCTGGGCAACAGGCCGCTTCCCCTGGGTTACCGGTTGTACCTGGGGTTGCACCGTTTATATTGCCGGCGCTGTGATGAGGAACTGAAGCAACTGGAGGCGATTCAGGAACTCTTGGAGACCGGTTTTTTTCCTGATGTTCCGGCACTGGAGGATGCCATCATGGAAGGAATCTATCGGGAAGAACCTGACCGGGCAGCCTTGGATAAGGACCTGGCTGCAGGGGTTTCTTTTCGCGGCTGGGTGATCAGCGGGCTGATTATCCTGGTTACCCTGCCGGCGTCCTTTTTTGGTATGGATGCGGTAAAGGTCAGCGCTTCTTCTGGTTCATCTCTTTTGCTTCCCCTGGGGCTTACCATCGGGGGTATTGTAACGAGTTACGGAGCCCTTTTCATCGGCAGTCATCTGAAGGAGCTTTCCCAGTGGTTTAGGCTTCATTAACGGTCAAGCGGTTCAGCTCTCCCCATGAAGCCCTTGGGGGAAACAGGAGGTTCTGAATAGCCTTATGGCAAGGAACGTGAAAATGGTCTCGATGGTTGCTCATATTTTTCGAATTTTTTCGAATAAGGATAAATCC
>JAITAI010000164.1 GCA_031284195.1 Treponema sp. | reverse complement strand
CCGTCATGTTAAAGGGGTAAAGTTGGCGTTTCCGCCGGAGGTTGAACTGAAACGCACCCTTGAGGATATTTCATTTGAGATTATTCAATAAAAATAAGCCCTGATCCTCCCGCCCTTTGCCCTCTGTGGCAGAGGGCAAAGACACTTCCCATAACCCGGCAGCTTTGCTGCCGCGGACTGTATGCGCTTCGCCGCTAAAGCGGCTCGGGGTTCGGCCGGATCTAGTCTCCGCTACGTGCCGTTCCATAGGAACGGAACATTCCCTCGTCCGCCTTCACCCAGAGTTTTGCAGGGCTGCAAACCGAGGGTTTGCTTATTCGCCCTGCAAAACCGTCGTCGAACCGCAGGTTCGCTACAGCCAGAAGGTTATGCGCAATACACCCTAAAATGTTTTTGAGAAAAATAGTGATACAATAAAACCGTAGTTATTATCATACATACCAATTCTTAATACATGCTATGGAGGCGAGATCATGTGCAACGGTATTAAAAACATTTTCCTTTTTTGTTCATTGCGGGGATTTCTATCAACATCTTCGCACAAGATGGAAATCCAGCGGATGTTAAACGTCTTTCATGTGGCGGCGCGTTGAGCTTCTTGCCGGAGGGAGGCGGGTTAGGCGGCGCTTTGGAATTTGGTTTTTTAATATTCCATAATGAAAAATGGGATATAAGGAATTATATTTTTATGAGCACGGTTCGTATATATTGATGATGATGTAAAACATCATATATTCGACCTTAATGAGAAAATAAGTATCGGAGGCATTACGCAAAACGGGCTCTTCCGTTCTTATGGACTTTTTGAAGGCGGTATCGGAATATATGAGACTGAAACAAAAGGCTTATTCAAGATGCCCTCACCCTATAATTTTGGCTCTGGTTTTGGACTTGATATTTTTGTTCGTGATAATACCAGTTTCTTAATTGAGGGCAGTATAAATGAACATATAGTGGATGCGCAATGGTTATCTATGCCCAAAATAACTATTGGAGCACGGGGTTATTCTAACTAAGATCAAAATAAAGATGGAGTACGGGCAGTACTGCATAGGTCTGTATGCGTTCCGGGCCTACGGCCCTTTATGGTGCCGTCCAAATGTCGCATACAGCCAAAAGGTTACACCCTTTTCAGTGTATAGCAAAAGAATGACCGCTGCGGAGGTAATAGAGGTATGTTTGGCACGGTTTCTTTCGTAATGTCCGGGCAGCGTGATAATACCAGATCATTTGTGGGATATGTTCCCTGGGGTTTTCTTCGCGATCGGTTTTGAAGTCCACCACGTAGACCGTTTCTGGAGTCTCAAATAGGAGGTCAATGGTTCCATCAATAAAGATACCCTCCGCAGTCAGACTCCTAAACCGGTATTCACTCTTGCGGAAAATCGCGGTACGGGCGATGGCTCCCAAAGGAGATGCGATAAACCGGGCTGCCAGAGCTTTTCCCGCAGCAAGAAGGGTCTGGGCCTCTGCTGGTACGAGATAGCCGGCGAGAGAAAGGGGGATACGAGCCTCCCTGCCATTGAGCAGCGCTTCAGTACAGGCATGGGCCAGGGTGCCGAAATCCGCCGGGGTAAACCGGTCTTTCCCATCGTACCCGGTATCAGTAGCTACTGCGGCAAAGCGGTCGAGCAGAGCATCTACCGGCTCAAAGAGGTCTGTTCCTCCTTCCCCGGTATATGCCGGGGATAGGTGATAGCTCCCGTGAGCAAGCTCAGAGCCGCTTGAGGCAGTAGCGCTCCGATGCCGAGGCAAGACCTGCGGGGTGCTCATAAGCTGCGCTTTTTCATAGTAAGGTTTCAAGGTTGTAAGGAACCGGGTAAGCCCTGGGGAATCTTGGGCATACTCCGGAGGTTTACGTACATGGCTTGTATCAGAAAAAACCTGACTCTTCCGATACCGGGGAATCGCTTTAAGGTCAAAAAAACAGGGACTACCCGTGATCGGATCCGGCTCACCAGAGGCAGTATCGGGGAGGTGATCCACTGCTGCCGGGAGGAGCAGGCCAAACAAGGTGTCATCATCAATGATGCGGTCTCCGGCAATAGGGGGGCTATCTTTCTTATGTTGCATCTCTATCTTTTCTTCGATTGCCTTTTGTACTTGGATTGAAAAAGCTTCCTCTGTTTCGGCATCTTCCAGGGAAAGACTGCCCACTAGGTATACCGCCTGTTCTGCCCGGGTCATGGCCACATAGAGCAGCCGGCGCAGTTCAGCGGTCCTTTTCTGGCGCTCTTCCCAAGAAGCTCGTTCGTAAAAAAAGTTGCGCTTCACCTTTTGTTCCGTTCCCCTATCCATACCGGCCCATTCCTGAGGTAACGGTGGGTTAAAGGAAATTCCCCCTTCCTGGCTCCAATACACCCCCTCGGTATTGCGCATCTGTCTTCCCTGATTGCCGCAGCAGCAGATGAAGACCACAGGGAATTCCAGGCCCTTGCTTTTGTGAATGGTCATAAGCCGGACCGCGCCGGATCGATCTAAGGGGATATCCATATCTTGGTCATCCAGGTGTTCCTCCCCGTCCTGCAGGGCCCGGATCCTGTCGGTAAAGCCTGCCAGACTGAGGCCGCCTGCATCGGCCTTCACCGCCAGATTAAACAAATAGTCGTATGATACCCGGTATACGGTGGTCCGGGGATGCCATTCGGTTTCGTAACGGTACCCTTCAGTATACCACAGTTCGCTGAGCAGTTCCGCACAAGACATACGGGCCGCTTTTTCACGGATACGCCGGTACAGCCCTTGGCCTTGGAGGAACTGAGCCTGGTCTTCTGCTGAGAGCAAGGGGATCAGGGCATCGGCAAAGGGCTCTTCCTTCGCTATAAGACATTCGAGTAAGCCCCCAAGGGAAAGGGATACCCAGGGAGAACGGAGCATCACCCCATAGGCCTCGGTATCCCTTGGATAGGCGACCAACCGGAGCACTGCCATAAGGTCGTGGACCGGACCATCGGTAAAAAACCCTCCCATGCCCCCGCTGGTATAAGGAATGTTCCGTAAGCGGAGCTGGTTCTCGTAGCATTTTTGATGGGTATGGGCCCGGAAGAGTAAGACTATATCATCGGGCCGATAACGTTTGAGCAGTTCTTGAATCTGTTCTGCCACAAAGCAGGCTTCGTTTTCATGGAGGTCCAGGAACTCATCAGAAACCTTCGACCCTTCTGTAGCACCATCTTCACTAGGTTCTGCTTCCTCATCTTCATCCTTCACTTTGGGGAGAATCGCAATAGTTATCCGAGGTTCAAGGCGCCCAGAACTCGTGTCTGATGCCTCTTTCCCGGCACATACCGGCGTGTAGGCTGCTTCATAGACCGGGAGTTGGGGGGTATCGGGAGCAAAAACTGAGGCGCCATTCCCAGGGGCTTGTTCCCCTTGAGGATCAAAGCCGCTGCCCCCAAAGAGCGCGTTAAACCCGCCGATTAAGGAAGGATCAGAACGGTAATTTTTTCTCAGGCTTAAGGAAACGCCCTCTAGTTCATTCCGTAGCCTCTGGAACACCGACACATCAGCGCCTCGGAAACGGTAGATCGACTGTTTTTCATCCCCCACAAAAAAGAGTTTCCCTGGACATAGATCCGCTGCCTGGGGAATACTCCGTTCCTTCCGTTCCGGCCGTTCTGCTAGAAGAAACAGGAGATCCTTTTGCAGTTCATTATTGTCCTGAAATTCGTCGATCATGATGGCTTGAAAGGCCGCTTTTTCACTGTCCCGTATATCAAGGTGATCCAGGAGGATGCGGCGGGCAAGCCGAGCCACATCGGAAAAGGTGAGCACCCCTTCACGGCGTTTTTTTGCCAAGACCCGGTTCTGAAACTCCTGCAAAAGGGTCATAAAGGACAGGATAAGCCCCCCTTGCATACAAAACACCCCAAGGGATGAAAATTCCACTGCCTGCTCCCGGATCGCTTTAACCAGTGCTTTTGCCGGATCCTGGCGTTTTCCCGGACTGAGATTGATAGTATGAAAATCATACAAAAACCCAAAACAGGCAGCTACCTGAACCCGGACCGGGTGCGCCTTTGCCCCTGGAATCCGTTCTCTATCAGGAAGGGTCTGCAAGAAATCAAAATACCCCCGGATATCCTGGGCCCCAGGAAACCTCAGATCCCCCTTGGTAAAAGGAGCAAGCAGGGATCCCAGGGCAAGCCGAAATCGATCCGCCGGGGGCGCCTCTGCAAGGCAGGTTTCCATCTGCTCTAAGATCCCGGTAATTTCCCGGGTACTTTTTTCCCATTCAGTGCATATAATACGGATCTGATCCTGGACCATTTCCAAAAAATTTGAAGGCTCGTCTATATGGGTGTAGGTGAGTACCGGTTCTGCAAACATATCCTGGGCAATCGCCAGGGGCTGCTTTTGGTAGTACAGGGCTTCCAGGGCAGGATGCTGACGATGGGCAATTACAAAGGGAAGGGCCTCTTCCAGGACCAGTTCCCGACACCGGGCTTGATCTACGGTAAAGTCCGGGGGAATACCATAACGGATAGCCCCTTGCTTGACCAGCGAAGCGCTATAGGCATCCAAGGTGTGAATAGGGGCATGAAAAAAATCGTCTTTTGCACACTGTGCCCGTTCCTTGAGGATTCCTGAGCCCTCATCGGCAAGCTGGGAAAGGGTAGCGTAGATCCGCTGGTACATTTCTGTAGCTGCTTTTTTGGTAAAGGTAAGGGTAAGGATCTCCGTTACCTGATAGGCTTTTTCAACCACTAGATAGGCAAAGCGACTGGCCAGTACCGCGGTTTTACCAGAACCCGCTCCTGCGGCAACCACTGCATTGGATTCACAAAAAACCGCGTCCTGCTGTTCGTGATTTAGTTTACCGATAAAGGTACCTTCTGGCAGGTGCTCCATAATACCGGCTGTATGGCTCATTGATGCTTCCATCTATTCCCCCTGGTCCTGAGGTGCCCCTGGGATAATCGGGCACTTGGTCCCGGCTACTGCATATCCGGTCCGGCAGAGGGTATGCCAGGGACAGGAAAAACATTTTTTTTCATTGGTACTGTAAGTAGAGAAATTCCCTGACAGAACCTCAGCGGCATATTGGCGTACCTTGCAGTCAAACTCATACAGGATTTGGTGAAAGGTATCCTCCGGTACATCGGTACGTTCAATCCTATCCCTCTGGCGAGAGGGGATTTTTTTCCCCTCTGGTACGGTTTGGTCTTGAATCACCCCGAAGATCACCTGGGGTTTGGGCGGCACCATGCTGAAGAAGAGCGCCCGGTGTATTGGAGGGGTTCCGTTTTTTTCTGCCAAGGTGAGGTACAAGGGAAGCTGGAAATTTTCCAATCCCTGGGCGCCTTTCCCGATACACAGCGATCGAGGGGGAAGGGTATGTAATTTAAAGTCTACAATAACCCCGGTATCCGCAGCATCTTCGGATGATACCCCATGATCCCGCAGATCTTCCAGTATACAGTCGATGGTACCGGTCAGCAGGTATGGGTCTCCTCCTGGACGATAGTTCAATCTCTTTTCACTCCCTAACACCCGAAAACCCGTAAAATACCGGAGAAAGCCGGTCAAGAAACAGGCGATCTGTTCCTGGACCACCCTTTGTTGGGCCTGAAGCAGTCGACAGGTCAAAGCACTCATGGCCACCCCAGACAAGCGATCAGCCTTCTGAGAGAAACCAAAAACCTCCGAGAGGCTTTGCGCAAGGAGACGCTGGTATGCTTCAGGGAGCTTCCCCTGGACTAAAGGAGCCAGTACCCCTCCCTTGGTTTTCACCCGCTTAAAGAAACCGTCCAGCACCTGATGATACACCGTACCCAGCATATTTTCCGCCATGAGGGTGGTCTCCATACGGACCTGTGCTAGATCGAGGACCCGCTCAAAGAGCCAGTACAAGGCGCACCGGTAATAAGATTCCAGGGCCGAAGCAGAAACCCGCAATATCTTCGAGCTATCCAAGGATTGGCAATAACGCTCCTGAATCAACCCTTGGAGGGTGGGACGCTGCATGGTTTCCGGGGACTCCGGTTTCCTGAGCGGGGATCGCCGGGCATACCATGCGTCAAACCCCACTTTCTGGACTGTGTGCAAGTACTGGGGAAAGGGGGCTTTGTCCGGGGAACACTGCTGGGCATGATAAAAGTCCTGTTCTTCCCGGAATAGATCCCCTACAAACTTCCCGGTGAAACTAGCTCCGTACCCTATCTTGGGTTCTTTAGGGGCCTTGAGGCTGCTATGAGGCAGCGCATACCCTGAAAAGGTGTGCTGGGCGCAAAAAAACGCCGTACCTTTAAGGCCATGTAAAGTATACAGATGGATAAATGCCCCAGAAGCATCCTGATCGGTGATCCCAAGCTGGACGCGTTTACCGGCAGGTAAAAACCCAAAGCGGGAGAAAAGGATACTCAGATCCTTTTGGGTGGCTCCGATCACGATGTGCCAGTCAAAAGGCGCTGCGGCAGCGTTCTGGTAGGGAAACACCCGGAGCCCTGAGTTCCTTTCCCCGGCTAGATACCAGGTTTCTTTGAGGTGTTCCACAAAAAAAACAAAAGGATGGGCCACCGAGACATCAGGAAAGGCCTTTTCCAAGGCCGCCATGGAGAGGAGTTCAGCCACACACCGGGCCAACAGGGCATTGGTTTCAGGAAGACCCTGTTCCATATCTAAAAAATGTTCCCGAAAGCTATAATACTGGCGGAGCAGTTCCCCAAAAGAGGGGGCCTTATACAAGGCGAGGATCGCCCTTTTGAGACCAGCGTACCATAAATAGGCGCGTTCTTCCCGGCTGGCGGAAAAAGGGGCAAATGCATCTTCCCAGACATCGATGACGGTCGCGGGCCCTTCTTCCCAGGAACAAATACAGTTGTTCTTGATGCCAAAATCCATAAGCTGGGCAATGGCTTCAGGATCCTTCCAGGGAAGATGGCTGTTCAAGAGCAGGTTAGCCAGGGCATCAAAGGAAAATCCCCGGGAAACACAGGCCTCAATTGCCGAAAAAAGCTGCCCCCCCGGATAAGACACCACCGGTTTCTTCATACAGGATACTACAGGAATATTCCGGTTCGTAAACTCCCGCAGCAGGTATGGTTCGTAGTGTTCCATATCAGGGACGCTCACCGCAATGGATTCCCAGGGTACCCCTTCATGTTCTACCAAGGCACGGATAAACAAGGCCGCTTCAGTAATCTCGTTTCGGGAATTGGTGTAAAAGAAGGTCTGGGGTTTCTGGTGTTCAGGAACAGCATCGGGAATCCCCACCAAGGTAACCTGTTCGGTGTTTTCGAGCAATGCTTGGTAGTACTTAAAATCAGCCAGAATCTCAGGGAAAAAGATAAAACACTGATTTCCTTTGGTATCAAAGGGAGGCGTTTCCCAAGCTGGCTCAAAACACCGGTGATCATTAAGAAATTGCCGGTACCGGAGCGTAAGGGCATATAAATCATCGTCAATACTATCCCACCCTTCAGCGAGGGGCTTAGTACCATGCCCCAGAGGGGTACCGGTCTTTTCTGCAAACCACCCTCCCAACTCAGGGAGCATGGCGGTGAGCCAGGGCGCCAAGAACGCTGCGGTATGGGCGTATTCCCGGGGTACTAGGGACGAAAACCAGGGGACCCCTCCACTTGTTACCTGGGCTGCATTTTCCGCAATGAGATTACGCACAAAAATTTTTCGTAATACCGGAGGAATGGGTTCTTTATCCTGCTGCTGGGATCTCAGGGCTTCCTGCTTAAAAGTGTCCCAGGTAATGAATTGTTCCATAGCCAGGGTACCGCAGTGAGAATCTTGTAAAATCCGATCTACCCAGCGGGAAGCTGCGATTTCCGAAGGAAACACAAAAAGCCTCTGGGGGTGAGCGCTGTTTTCGCTTAAAATCATTTCAATGGTGCGTTGCATAGGACCCACAGTGCGGTATGAAGTCCTTTTTAAGGAGGATAACTCCAAACCTCTCAAAGGTACTTCATACTGCGGTATTATAAGGTAGAATAATCTACGGCATTCCAGTTAACCGTGTTTGGGGCTTTACGGAACCCTTCCAGAGCTTCCTCAACCCGAGCCCGGATATCCGGGGATAGTATGCCGGAAAGATCCTGGTTATATCTAAAGATAAAGCCGTCATTGGAAAAATTCATGGGAAGACAAACGCCCCCCCGGATTCCAGCATCATGCTTCTCCAGGATACCCTGAATCACCGCAGCGTAGTTGTATGAAGAAGCGGCAATACATTTAGCCTGCCCCTCAGGGGTATTTAACTGGGCCACATCCTGCCCCAACCAAAAGATAGCTTGACCGCTGTAGGTAGCGTCGCTCACCGCTCGCAGCGCACCGATGGCCTGCTGGGATGCACCGGTTAGGATATCCGCTCCAGCACGGATCTGGGAATGGGCCACCTCCCCTGCTTTAACAAAGTCCGAAAAAGAACCGGTGTGGGCCACCATGATCTTCGCCCCAGGGTTGACCTGTTGGATACCCAGGACAAAGCCCCGGCCGTACCGGGCCGCGTCCCCTCCATCTACGGGACCGATATACCCGATATTGTTGGTCTTCGTGAGCAGACCCGCGAGGATACCGTTGAGATACCCGGTCTCTTCGCTTTCCGGCATATAGGTAAATACATTATCCGGTCCAATTTCCGCACTGGTCCCAAAGGCGAAGGTGATATGGGGATATTCTTCAGCCATTTCAAGCATCAGATTCTT
Source organism: Treponema sp. (assembly GCA_031284195.1). Classification (GTDB taxonomy): domain Bacteria; phylum Spirochaetota; class Spirochaetia; order Treponematales; family Breznakiellaceae; genus JAIRLU01. The sequence goes on along the minus strand of JAITAI010000164.1, from coordinate 352 downwards.
ATATTGGGCGCCATGGCCAATGATAACATCATAGCCCTGAGCAGCGTATTGCCGGGCCGCAGACCCCGCATCAACCGGCAGCATTTTTTCGCTGTAGCTGAACTCTATACGACCCGGTAATAGATTCTGGGCCTGGACCAAACCGTCGTACATGGCTTGACACCAACCCTTGTCGTCTATGGTGTTTTCGATAATCAAGGCAATTTTGACTACCTGAGCCGTCCCTGAAGCCTGACTTGCTTGGGTCTGTGGAGCGGGTTGTTCCGGGCTTGCTTTCTTGCTGCAACCAGATAGGGCTACACACAAGAGCCCTCCTCCTATGAGAGAGAGAAAAAAGGATAGTTTCTTCATC
>JAITAI010000118.1 GCA_031284195.1 Treponema sp. | reverse complement strand
ATCCCCAGGGCCTCGGTAAAGTCCGGGATGGCCCGGTCATAGTCCCCTTTTTCGTAATATACCAGGCCCCGGTAGTAATAAGCCTGGGCATTATGGGGATCCCGCCCCAGGGCCCCAGTATACTCCGCGATGGCCCGGTCAAAGTCCTTTTCGGCCCGGTCATTGTCATCGTCGTTATAGTCATACGCAAGACCCCGGTAGTAATAGGCATCGGCATTATGGGGATCCCGCCGCAAAGTCCCAGTATACTCCACAATGGCCCGGTCAAAGTCCTCTTCGGCCCGGTCATCGTCGTTATAGTAATACGCCAGACCCCGGTAGAGATAGGCGCCGGCAAAATGGGGATCAATCCCCAGGGCCTGGGTAAAATCCGCGACGGCCCGGTCATAGTCCTCGTTCTCGAAATACCCCCGGCCCCGGTAGTAATAGGCGTCCTGCAATGCAGGATTAAGGGCCAGGGCCTTACTAAACTCCTCTTGGGCTTCAGCATACCGGCCTTGCTCAAACAGGGCTTTCCCCCGGTTAAAGGGTTCCAGCCCCGGGTCTGCCAGGGCCGGGGCTTTGCCCTTTTGGGGGGGCTTTATAAAGTTGGCCAGCACCGGGTCGTTCTTGCGGATCCGCTGCCGGCTGGTAACCAGCACCCGGGAGGTCTCCACCTCCAAGACCCGGAGGGACACCTGGTGGAAACCGGGGAACTGCTCATAGCTTCCTGTCAGCACTGCGGCTGCTCCCAGATAATGCCCGAACCCCACCACGGCCTTATCATTCACCAGCCCGGACATCTGGAACTCATGCTCCATATCCAGGGCGGTCACATCCTGCCCCCGGGCAAGAACCGGGAGCTTCCCTGAGGCGCTGAACCTATGGATCAGCTCCTCATACAGAAAATCCCCTGCCAGGGACAGGTCCGCATCGGTTTTAATGGGGGTAAAGGCGATCTGGTATCCCCAAGGCACCCGGTCTTCTACCACTGCCACCATCTCCGAAAGGGCCTCATCCAGGCTTTTAAGGTCCCCTCCTGGGGGTACACCGGCGCAGCCGAACAGCGCCATGACGCTGCATACACTCATTACTAATAGCTTGCTTTTCATAGGGTCCTCCATACAGGTTTTTTGCACGTTTTTTACGCGCCTAGGTTACGGGGAACCCTCCAAGGGGTTCCCTGTCCAGCTCATCAGGGGATGATCGCAAACACGATGTCGCTCCACAAGCCCTTTTGCACGGCTCCGGTCTCCCAGCGTACGGCGAGGTACACTTTTTTCCCCCGTTCATCTTCCTCAAACACCAGTTCCAGGGGACTGCGGGTGGCAAAGCTGGAGTGAAGCAGGTCCTTCATCTTCTCCGGGGGGGTGTCTCGAATGTTCCACAGACACTCAAGGCCGTGCACATGCGCAGGCTTGCCCCAGCGCGGCGCATGTTCATCCCGAAACTTGATGCGCAGGGTTCGCGGGTGGGGGGTTTCAATCTCGATGTAGGGAATGCTCTCCGGCGCAGGGTGAGCCGTGGGGGTCTTGTCATAAATCGGTATCCTCAGATTTCTCCGCCCGCTGTCGTTCATGGCGTCGTTGTTCTGCAGATTGTTCCGCACGAACACCTCCTCAAGATGCACCAGCTCCTTTTTCTTTTCTTTTTTCTCCTGCATATCCAGCTTGGTGTAGGTCACGGTCTGGCACTTTGCATGGAGGGCCTTCACCTCATTATGCAGGGCGCTCAACGCTGCCAGTTTATCTTCCGGCAGGTTCCATAGGGTTTTGTTAGCCGTGGACACGGTAATCAGGTTCTCGCTCCACTCCACAAAATCCGCTTCTTTAGTAGGTATGTAACTCATACGAACCTCCTTTTTATGCTAAACAGCTATGCCGCTATCCAAGAGGATAGCGTTCTTATCCGCTCGCATAAGACCTTTATCCTGATGCATAATACCTTTATCCGCTCGCATAAGACCCTTATCCTGGTGCATAAGACCCTTGTCCGCTCGCATAAGACCCTTATCCAAGAACAGAGGGCCCCTCCCCAGGACAGGGGAACACCCCTCACCATAGCTCCTTTTTTGGTGCATATAAACAATACCTAATGTTCCTGCAGCATTGCCCCAAAACCGCCGGTGAACAGTACCGTATAAAAGCAGGGTATAGCATAAAATTTTTATACTCTAAAGGCAAGGTCTTTTTACCATTTTTGTACTATACAAGGCCCTTGCCCCTAAGGGGCCGGTACGTGGAGTCCCGGATCAAGGGGGTTTCTCTTTTTCCACGGCATGGCCTTGAGGTAATGGGTTCCCTTGACTTCACCGGATAAACGTAGTATGTTGAAAATACGATTTTCAGGGTCGGGTGCGTGCATACCATTACGATGGTAGAGCGCCATTCCCAACCGGCGGTATAGCCCGCGACTTTAGGGTTTTTAAGGAAAGCATAGAAAAAACCCTAAACTGAACCGGTGAGATTCCGGTGCCGACGGTACAGTCCGGATGGAAGAAAATTGAGCTTTCGTGATTCCCATGACCATGAGAAAGTTTCGGAAGTCTTGCCTCTTCACCTATACCCTGGATTTCATCCGGGGTTTTTTATTACCCCCCAAAGTAGCCTGAAGGAGGTTTTTATGAAACCGCACGATCGGAAATACCGGTGTATACAGCGAATTATGTTGGTTTTTTCGCTGCTTGTATGGGTAGGCGGCATCCAGGGTTTTGGTCTAGGAAGCAAAGATGAATCCAGGAAAGGATCAGGAGACAGGGCGCTCCATCCTGCTATCGCAGTATTCATTCCTGGAGTCATGTCTGGAAGTCCTCTCTATGAGATGTTGGCAGAAGGGGTCAAACAGGCGGCTGCGGAAAAAAGTACTGCTGAGCGCAGGGTTACGGTTACGGTTATTGAAGGCGGTTTTAACCAGGCCGAATGGGAAGGCCGGATCACTGCCTTGGCAGCCTCAGAGAGCTACGATCTTATCGTGTCTTCTAATCCATCGCTTCCTGCTCTTGCCGCTTCGGTATCCGCCAAATTTCCGAAACAGCGGTTTCTCCTTTTAGATGGAACCCTTGCAGGAAACCCCCAGGTCTACACCCTGCGGTACAAGCAACGGGAACAGGCATATATGGCGGGGCATATCGCGGCCCTAGTGGCAGGGGAAGCCGGGTACGAAGGAAGTCCGGCCATGCGGGTCGGTTTGGTGGCAGGTCAGGAATACCCTGCCATGAACGAGGTGATACTGCCGGCTTACCGGGAAGGAGCGCAGCAGGTAGATCCGCAGTGTACCGTGGATTTTCGAGTAGTGGGGAACTGGTTTGATGCAGGTAAAGGCGCAGAGCTCGCCGCGGACATGATACGGGGAGGGGTAAAGGTAATCCTCAGTATTGCCGGCGGAGCCAACGAGGGGGTGGTTCAGGCGGCTTTTGAAGCAGGGGCCAAGGTAGTCTGGTTTGATACCAATGGCTACGGGGTACGGCCGGGGACGGTGGTAGGAAGCGCGGTAATTTACCAGAATAAGGCTGCTTACGAACAAACCATCCGGTTCTTAGAGGGCGCTCTCCCCTTTGGCAAGGCAGAACTTGTAGGAGTCGCCGAAGGATACGTTGATTTTATTGAGGCGGATCCGGATTATCAGGCTTCCGTAAGCGCCCCTATCCGGGAAAAGCAGCGGATCTTGATAGAGCAGATCCGTTCAGGGGTCTTGCGTTTGGAGGAATAAGGCTTCTATGGTAAGTACACAGGGGCTCCCCTTACAAGCGGTACAACCCAAGGGTGTACAGTTACAGGGTATACAGAAATATTTTCCTGCTAATGGGGTTCATGCCCTGGATAATACTGACTTTGATCTCCATAGGGCTGAGATACATGCTTTACTAGGAGAAAACGGTGCGGGGAAATCCACCCTGATGCACATCATGGCAGGGTATATGACCCCTACTGCCGGTAGAATACTGGTAGATATGAAGGATCGGCACTTTACAAGCCCGGCAGATGCCTTGGCCTTGGGTATCGGTATGGTCCGTCAGCATCCCCACTTAACCCCGGGGTTTAAAGTTTGGGAAGCCTGCATACTCGGCGCAGAACCAGGGTTCCCTTGGTTTTTGCACCCTCGAAAGGCCCGTAATCAGGTCCGTAGCCTTTCGGAACGCTGGGGTTTTGAGCTGCCCCTTGAGCGGGATACAAAGGATCTCACCGTAAGCCAGCGACAGAAAACCGCGGTCCTCGCCCTCTTGCTTCGGCAGACCCAGTACCTGATCTTCGACGAGCCTACTGCGGTCCTTACCCCAGGAGAAACCGAAGGGCTTTTTGAGCTCTTTAGGCTGCTCAAAAAGGAAGGAAAAGGGTTGGCGCTGATCTCGCATAAACTGGAAGAAACTATGGCTATTGCCGACCGGGTAACGGTCTTGCGGAAGGGAAAAACCCAGACGAGCCAAGCCGCCCGGTCCCTTCGGAATGAAACCTTACAGGCCCTCATGTTCGGTATAGACCACCAAAAGAAAAGTGGACCGGTAGAAGACCGGGCCTGCAGTGCGGATATTTCCCATAATCGGTCCCTTCCTAGTCCTTGCAGCGGCATATCTTCAAAGCCCCTTCTGGTCGTGCAAGGGCTTTCCGTAGAAGTCCCGGGGAGACCCTTCATACGCCAGATCGACTTAGAGCTCTTCCCAGGTACCATCCTCGGGATTGCCGGAGTTCGGGACAGCGGGCTTGAAACCTTGGAATTAGCCATGAGTGGCTTTCTTGCGCCTTCCAGGGGAACCATAAGGCTCCATGACCGGGAACTGGCGGGAAAGGGGATCCATACCTTTCGTGAGGCTGGAGGGGCCTACCTGAGTGCAGATAGAATCGGCAGCGCCTTAGCTCCCCAACTGCCCCTGCAAGACAGCATTATCATTCACGCCCATCGCCGTTCCCGCAGGGGGCTTTGGGGAAAATGGGGCATCATGGAACAAGGGTTTCTCGATGCGTGGGCTGCCCGCATCATGGACCAGGCCCAGGTTGCGGGGTCCTTTAAAACCAGGGCCGATGCTTTTTCCGGGGGTATGCTGCAGCGGATCCTGCTGGCCCGGGAATTGGCGGAAAAGACCTCCCTCCTGATCTTGGCAGAACCAGGCTGGGGTTTGGATCGAAAAAACCGGGAGCGCTTGACCGAGGAACTACGCCGGTATGTTAAACCAGGAAGGGGGGTGATCCTCTTTTCCACCGATGTGGAGGAGTTGATAGCCGTGTCAGATACCATTCTGGTATTACGGAACGGCGAATTTTCCGCCCGGATTACCCTGGATCCTGGTAAAAGGGGAATCCTGCCTATAGAGGTATACAAAAGGCGTATTGGTCAGGCCATGGTGGGTAGTACTCAGGAGGGCTCAGTACATGAGGCGGTATGAGGGCACTCAAACGGGGTATCGGCAGCTCATCCCAGGACCGGTTTTTGGGGCCTTGATTGCCCTGGGAGGGGCGCTCCTTTTGATCCTCCTCATCATGGGGTTCAATGCACCGGCTCCCACAAAAACCATCCGGGCCTTTTTCCTGGGTCCCTGGTCCTCTCCTTGGTTTCTGGGGAATACCCTGGATCATATCGGACTGTTACTCACCGCGTCCTTGGGCATGACCATCGCATTCCGGGGAGGCTGTTTCAATCTAGGAGGGGAAGGCCAGATTTATTTAGGGGGTTTGGCCGCATCAGTGGTACTGCTCAAGGGGGAACGTTTCCTGGGAGGGGGCGCCCTTGGCCTTGCCGGGCTTATGGCTTTGGGTATTGGAGGCGCTTTGGGGGCCCTGACAGGTTTCCTCAAAAAGGGTTTCGGCGCCCATGAGCTTATCAGTTCCTTCCTGCTTACCCAGGCCCTCACCCCAGTGGCGGATTACCTCATTGCAGGCCCTTTACGGGATCCTCAGGGAAATCTCTTGGCCATGGCGCCCATTGCTGAACACCAGCTGCTCCTTCGCCTCTTGCCTCCCTCAAGCCTTTCGATTTCCTTCATCTTTGCGGTGTTCCTCATCATGGCCGGGCACCTCTTTATCAATAGGACCATTTGGGGATACCGGTTTAACATCGCCGGCGCAGCTCCGGCTTTTGCCCGGTATGGAGGTATCGAGCCAGAGGGCTCTTGGGTACCGGCCATGAGTGTTGCAGGAGCCTTGGGGGGTCTTACCGGCTTTTTTGCGGTGGCAGGAACCTACGGGCGTTGCCACCTGGGTTTTCCCGGCGGTCTGGGCTGGTCCTCCATCGCGGTGGCCCTCATTGCCCGGAACCGTCCCCTGGCGTTGATCCCTGCGGCCTTAGTCTACGGCGCGCTCAAAGCTGGTTCTGATGCAGCGCTGTTGGCTACAGGACTCAACTTTGAAACTGCCGCATTCATTCAGGCCGCGGTGTTGCTCCTGACCACGGTTCATGTTACCCCTCCCCTGGTAAGGCGCAGGACTTAGGCATGATTTCCAGTGTATGCACTGCGGCTGCCCCGCTCATGCTGGCAAGCCTGGGGGCCTTGTTTACCGAGTTATCCGGAGCCCTGGGGATCTTCATCGAAGGTTTTATGACCTTGGGGGCTTTCTTTGCCTGGATTATGGCGATTCAGACCGGATCGGTTTTCTTCGGTTCCAGTATCACCGCGCTGATGGCGGCCCTCTGCGGCTGGGCCTTGGCCTGGTTTGTCAAACGTACCAGAGCCAACCCCTTCATCGTAGGGCTTGCCCTGAATCTAGCTGCCGGAGGTGTTACTGATGCCCTTTCTATTACCTGGTTTGGTACCAAGGGGGTCTTACGGAATCCGGGCATATCCATACCCGGTCCGGTATCGCTTCCCCTGGTGGAAGGTATTCCTGTTTTGGGACTGCTTTCAGGGCACCTTCCCTTTGTGTATGTGGCCTGGGTAAGCAGCAGCATCGCCAGCCTCATCATTAACAGAAGCGTTCTAGGGCTGCGCTTGCGGGCTTCTGGGGCTTCCCCGGAGGCTGCCAGGGAACGGGGTATTCGTCCCGACCAATACCAGGCAGGGGCCTGGGCTGCAGCGGCTTTTCTTGCCGCCTTAGCCGGTGCAGCTCTGACCTTTAGGGTAGGGGTCTATGCCCCCGGAGGGGTGGCGGGACGGGGCTGGATAGCCTTAGCCGGGGTATACCTGGGTTTCCGTCGCGTGGGAGGAACGATGCTGGCCGCCTTGGTATTTGCCTTAGCCGAACATATTGGACTGGGCATTCAAGGCTGGGGAGGACTTTCTGCTACGGCCCTCTTAGGGGTTCCTGCAGCCTTCGCCTTAGTCCTCTATACCCTATCCTGCGGTATTAAGAAAAAGGGGAAGCCGGTTTAATCATAGGCGCTTAGTCTCCGCAAAGATAAACCCATAGCAGTATAGAACCGGCCGTACCTGCAAAGGTTCGGCTCGTTCCACAGGAACGGCTCATTACCCCGGGGCCCTGCCGTCTGATAAAGCCAACCGGTCATTCCGCACAACCAAGGTTTATGGCTATCGCCGTAATTCCTGGGGCTCATCTGGGGTGTAATCCCTCTGTTTTACAGAACTGTACCGCTCTTTTTGAAAGAAAAAGATGAAAACCCCTCGTCTCCACCTTCCTCCCTCACGTTTCTATGCGTGTATCCTGGGTACTTGCAAAACC
>JAITAI010000093.1 GCA_031284195.1 Treponema sp. | reverse complement strand
TGTAACATACACAACTTTGAGGAGATCGATATTTTGTTCCAGGATTTGATAGATTTCGTAAAAATGCTTTTCCTGATACCCTGAATACCGCTGCCCAAAGATATTTCCCAGATAGTGATAATCATGGTTTCCCAAGCATAGTTTTATTCGCTTGTCCTCCCTGGCCCTTTTGCAGATTTCCTTGAAGTTTCGGTACTGCTTGAAGAAGGGTAGATCAAAACTGTCAAAATAGTCCCCTACAAAATAGCATTCTGTAAAATCTTCTTCAATGTAGGGTTTCCAGAAATCCCGGCCGTGGATATCGCCTATGGCTAACCTCATAATCCTCCCTAAACCGCAAAATATCCTATGTCATTATACTGGAAACCTGCGGGATGAGCAATACAGGGGTAAAACGGCTTAATCTACGGGAATTTACACGGTATATTTTGGGGGCAAAGTCCTAAAGATTCTAGAGATGGGAGGGATAATGATCCGGTGCATAAGGAAAGGGTGACTGACATTTGTGATAGGTTTATGAATCGGGGGAATAGCTGCTAATCGGGTGATAGTATTTCAATATAAACTACATTATTGAAGTTTTGGACTTGAGAAAACAGGAGGTGATCCTAAAGGTGAGTTTTCAGAGGTTCCCCCAATATATTACAATTGAATGTGCCAGTTTCAAAACTGAAGTTCTGAAACAGCCCCATATAGGTAGAAAAATAGGAAACAAAATTTAGCAGAGAAAAACTCCACGAAGGTACAAAAACCCAATTCGAGTTTTTCCTAGCCCGAGCCATCGAAGCATATAAGTCCTGTTAGACAAAAAACCATGCTACGAAACGTACATGGACAACACCGTCTGTATTCAGAAAAGTATCCGTGCAGAAATCGCAATAAAGAAACCATGACCTGTATTATCATTATATAGGGGACCATCTATTTCGCTTGAGGCTAACAATTTATTCCAGTTTGCTTCAGTATACGATTCTTTACTATTAAATAACCAACCTCCACTTATTTCAAGAAGACGGAATAAGCGAACAGTCCCATATAAGGCATTATACGTTATTTCATAACTCCTTCCATCGGCAACTCCTACTTTATTGGTGTCCTTCTTTATTCCAATTCCTATACCCAGTCTTTCAACAGCGGGATTATTGTTTTTTAAATACCGATACCAAAAAGATACATCATACTCAGATGTCTTGACTTTTGCTATTAAACAGAAGGGTTCGTCAGGCCCAATAACCAAACGGGGCATCGGCGTAAGGCCCACATTAATCCATGTATATTGCCAATCCAATCTAATTACAGGTATTGGCCATAGCAACCAGGGCATACCCTTGTCCAGAGTTACGCCAATATCCATAACAAGTAAATTAATACCAAGGCTCATAGAAAAATGTTCCCCTTTTATTACATTGTTTGAATAACCAGCCATACCTATAAAGGTGTTTAATCCGCCATATACCGGTTTATCCGTCATGCCGACTAAGGTTCCGGTCAATGTATGCCGGTCTATCTTTTGCGCAAAGGATAAGGCCATGCCATGATATAACCCAGGATAATCAGAGCGTATCCCCTTGAGGATCTGCGGACTATACCGTAATAAAACTGAAGACAAATTATTTTTTTTTACTGGATTATAATGGATCGTGGTTAATCCCGCCACAGGGCTATGCAACTGTATCGTATTAAATGAAGCAAGAGAATAAGAAAATGAAGGTATATAAATCCATCGGGGCTCTACCGTATGTTCTCCAGAAGAATCAATTGATTGACTGTACATACATACTACACCAAGCATAAAAAAGAAACTTAACCCAAAGATAAGCAATCTGTTCATGTTCATAGGTTCATTAATACATTGACCTTCTATTTTGTCAATAGACTTTTTAGCCCCGCCTTTGACGTCGTATGCACCCTTGCCCACTGAAAGGTGACACGGTTAAGCACCAATTTGAAGAAATCTTTGAAACCTCCGAGCCTCTGCTTGCCATTTGTAGTACAATCCGGATTACGTGGTGGGGCACTCAAACCTTGGGGCAGGCAGTTGGTCTTTATCACCACCCAGGTGGAGGGCCTCCAGCAGATAGCCAGAAAGTATAAAGAATACCAGGATATAGAGGAGTCCAGGCCCTGTTCCCCAAGATGCCTCAGCGTATCGCCATGGCCTGAATCAATGGTTCCTCCCGGTCTTGCGGTCCTGCCCCGGACAGCAGTACAAAGAAGGAACCAGGGGTAATACTGATCTCCCTACTGTTCTACCTATTCCAGCCCTGCTTCAGTCCGGGCCTTGAGGTTTTCTTCGTATCTGTACTGCTTCCTTCACGGAATTCTTGTTCCGTAGCAACTCTAGGATATGTTCATCTGATACGCTTTCCCCTGCAGCTTCTCATTTTGCCGCTAACCCCCGCTTAATCAATATTGCTTCCACCCGCTTGTTCTTCATCAGGACCTCATGGATTTTTTCCCTATTCTTTTTTATGATTATCCCTATAAAACGCCTGGATATACGTCGCTTCTGCCTATTTCCCCAGTTCCTTAAACAATCGCTCTATCCCGGCCCGGCTACCTCAGATTCAGACCCCTCCTTCCATAACCCTTGAAGGTCTCCCGAGGATGCCTACTCACCACCAAACCTCAGCCTTATATCCCCACGGGACTGATGTTCCATGGAAGGGTCCAGACTAAACACCTGGGTAATCCCTTGGGAATGACTACCTCAGGGTCTTTTGATGATGAGGACGTCAATCCGCAGGGCTGGGTACCTCGTAGTAGTCTTGAACGAGCAGTTTGGAGGCGCTTAATGCCAATCAATGGATAATGAGGGCATAGATCCTCCTTAGGGAGGGAGCTAGGAATATCCTTGGGAAGGGGATGTTCTATAGGACTACCCGGAATCTTGGCAAAACAGCGGAACCGGTGGGCATTCTTAACACTATAGTTCCTAAAGGAGTTACCAAGGTTCCCTTGCCTATCCCTCAGTTCCTGGTTTTCAGGGTACAGGCAGTTTTGTACCCTGTGGTATAGCCTTCCCATCTAGGGACGGTAAGCCCGGGTCAGGGGACCGTTCCTACGGAACGAGCCGGACCTTTGCAGCCTGCGGTCAATTCTATAGCTATAATACAGGGCCGAGAGCCCCACCCCCGAAAGTTTTCTATGCTTTATCCTGACTTGTAGCGGTGTTCTCTTGCATTGAGGTTAAAAAATCTGATATTCTATAAGTAAGCGGTCATGAGACCGGCTTGCAGTATCAAGGAGGTAGGATGATGCAGCAGCGTATCGTTTTTTTACCCCTGGCGGTGAATATCATCTTGCTGGGTTCGTGTTCAATCAACCGCATGGCTATAAATGCAGTTTCTAATGCCTTGACCGGCGAGGGCAGTAGTACGGTTTTTACGGGAGAGGAGGATCCTGAACTGGTAGACAAGGCCCTTCCCTTTGCCATCAAGATGTATGAATCCCTTCTGGCGGCTAATCCTCAACATGAGGGTCTCATCCTGACTACGGGTTCCCTTTTTGTCATGTACGCCAATGCCTTTGTTCAGGGGCCTGCCCAGCTCCTCCCCCGGAACCAGTATACTGAACGGGACCGGCAGTATGTCCGGGCGAAAAAGTTTTATCTCCGGGGAGGGGCCATACTCTATTCCGGCTTAGATACAAAATATCCGGGATTCAGCACTGCCTCAGGGCCTGACCAATTAACGGCGTATTTGGGAAAGATGAAAAAGGAGGATGTTCCTTTCCTCTACTGGACCGCGGCGGGGTTTCTCTCGGCCTATTCCCTGAATCCCTTTGATCTGGAACTGGGCCATAAGGTCCCGGAACTGCTCGCCTATATCGACCGGGCCTATGCCTTAGACCCGGATTTCAACCAGGGGGCCTTGGACGAATTCTATCTGTTATTCTATGCGTCCATGCCGGAGGGTATGGGGGGCAATAAATCCTTGGTAGATACCTATTTCCAGCGGGCCCTGGAGAAATCCGGAGGCCGCTCGCCGGGGCCTTATATAGCCTATGCAGAGGCGGTTTGTATTCCCGCTCAGGATTATGATACCTTTAAGATGTATCTGGAGACGGCTTTGGCCATGGATCCGGATGCAAATCCGGCAAATCGGCTGGTTACCATCCTCTCCCAGCGCAAAGCCCGGTATCTACTGGAAGAAGGGGGGAATTTATTTCTTGATGCAGAAACCGATATGGATTGGGATGATGCTATCCAGGAAGTACCTTAAAAACAGCGGAGGTTCCTTCCGCTCATACAAAGGAGATTGTAGATGAACAAGGGGAACAAGATGCAAAAAACAGAGGCTTCAAAAGGAACCTTCTGTTTTATAGGCGGTATAGCGGTGTTGGTGCTGCTGGGTATGGGAAATCCGATGGCGCTTTTTGCCCAGAGAAAGGTTACCATCAAACTAGCCTCTATGGCCCCTGAAAACACCCCCTGGGGAGCGGCATTGAACCGTATGTCCAAGGAATGGGCCACCGTAAGCAAGGGCGAAGTAGAACTACGGGTCTACCATAACGGGGTGGCCGGTGGAGAGGCAGATGTACTGCGGAAACTCAAGCTGAATCAGATTCAGGGAGTGGTCCTTACCTCTGCAGGACTCAACCTCATCGATCCGGAAATCATGACCTTGAGCACCCCCTTTCTTATCAGAAACGATGCGGAACTGGCGCGGGTCCTCAGAGACCTAAAACCGGTTCTGGAAGAAAAGATCAACCGGCAAGGTTTTTTTACCTTAGCCTGGGCTAAATCCGGATGGATTAAAATCTTTTCCCGCAGGGAGGTCTTTGTTCCGCAGGACTTAAAACGGCAGAAATTGGCAACCAGCCCTGAGACTCCTGAAATGAGTCAGGCCTTTAAGATCATGGGGTATCAAATGGTGCCGGTTATGACAAGTGATCTCCTAGTATCCCTCAACAGCGGTATGATCGATGCGGTGTATCAAAGCCCGCTCTTGGTGGGAGGGATGCAGCTTTTCGGGATCACCAAAAACATGGCCTCCATCAACATCGCCCCTTTTATGGGGGGGATCGTTTTAAACCAGCAGGCCTGGCGTAGGGTTCCTGAAGCCTATAAACCGGAGCTTATAGAAGTTTCCCGGCGTATTGCCGAAGATATTAGCGATTCAATCACCCAACTGGAAACAAGTATGATAAAAACCATGACTAGCTATGGACTTAAGGTAAACCAAATAAGCCCGGAACAGGAACAAGCCTGGTATGCTGATGTGGAAAAGGCCATGCCTGCCCTGTTGGATACGACTTTTAACCGGGAGCTGTATCAGAAAATACACGATATATTACAGCAGTACCGGAACGGACGTTAAAGGCGACTGGGTAATGGATAGGGAACTAAAGGCCGAAAAGGCCTTCCCCTGGGGGGTCCTGCACCGGCTTGAACAGGGATTGGGGTATGGCGCCCTGATCTGCCTTGCCTTGCTTCCGGTGGCTGATGCGGCTGCGCGGATTATATTCAAAACCGGCATACCTGATTCCAACGGTCTTATGGTCCATTGCCTCCTGGTGGTAGGACTGGTATCGGGGATGCTTGCCACTAAAACCGGAGAGCACCTTTCCATTGCTTTGGTAGCTAATTTCGGAAATCTCAAGATAAAACAGGGCTTTGCGCTAGCCCATAACCTCTTATCCGCTTTTATCCTAACCCAGGTTGCCTGGTGCGGCGGTTCCTTTGTTTTAATCGGCCTTTCGCCGTGGCGCATGATCGGGTTTATCCCGAATCAGGTCTTTGGCTTGATAATTCCCCTCGGATACGGGGTGATGGCTTTTCGGTTTGCTTGGAATGCGCCGGTCCAGGGAAAAGGAAAGGTCTTCCCGGTTTTGGCCTTGCTTCTGGGAACCCTCGGGTCTGCGCCCATGCTGGCCAAGATATTCTGGGGCTTTGATGTTCCTGATACGCTCTATACCTTCATCGACTTCTGGTATACCCTGGCCTTTTACCTGAGAATCCCCGGAGTGGTCTTGCTTGTAGCTGCTGCGCTGGCAGGGACCCCTCTGTTTGTCATCATGGGAGGTTTAGCCCTCTTGCTGATCCAAGCTGCGGGGGGTGAAGTGGATGTAGTGGCGAATCAGGTATATACCACCCTCACCCATGATAGTTTCATCGCGATTCCCCTCTTTACCCTGGTAGGCTTCTTCTTATCGGAAAGTAAGGCAGGGGAACGGCTGGTCCATACCTTTCGAAGCCTCTTTTCCTGGCTACCCGGAGGCATGATCATCGCTACAGTGCTTATCTGCGCCTTTTTTGCCTCTTTCACCGGGGCTTCGGGGGTTACGATACTAGCCTTAGGGGGGATCCTCTATACGATTTTAACGAACCATGTCCAGTACCCGGAAGGGTTTTCTATTGGCCTTTTAACTTCTGTAGGGAGCATTGGCCTGCTCTTCCCGCCCAGCATCCCCATCATCTTGGTGGGGACTGCCACCATGACCAATGTGTTCCATATGTTTCTCGGCGGGATCATTCCGGGCCTGATGCTGGTTACGGGGCTGATTATCTTCGGCGTCATCGCGTCGATAAAAACCAACATTCCCATAGAACCCTTTAATCCTTCCAAGGCCCTCGGTGCATTACAAGGAGCCGCCTTTGAAATCCTGCTGCCGGTTCTGCTTATCGGCGGGTATTTTTCCGGTCTTCTGTCTCTGATTGAAATCGGCGGGGTGGCAGTGCTGTATATCTTCATCGTGGAGGTCCTCATCCACCGGGATATACCCTTCCGGGATCTGGGCCGGGTGTTCTCCAAGGCCATTCCTATCATTGGAGGGGTGCTGTCGATTCTGGCCTTAGCTCAGGCTTTATCCTATTACATCGTAGATACCCAAGCCCCTGAAATCCTGGTCCGTTGGATGCAGAACACCATCAAATCCAAGTACCTCTTTCTCCTGTTCCTCAACCTAAGCCTGCTCGTGGTGGGCTGTTTGATGGATATTTTCTCGGCTATCCTGATCGTATTACCCTTGATCATTCCTCTGGGTACGGCTTATGGGATTGATCCGATTCATTTGGGGATTATTTTCATTACCAACCTGGAAGTGGGCTTCCTCACTCCTCCGGTGGGCATGAATCTTTTTTTGGCCGCGTATCGGTTCAATAAACCCTTTGCCGCTATTTGCCGGTATGTGTTTCCCTTCCTGATTATCCAATTCGCAGTGGTCCTCCTGGTAACCTATATACCCGGGTTCTCCACGTTTTTGCCGAATCTCTTATCCAGGCCTTGAGAATGTCCTGGCTGCATAACGGTCCCTAAGGGGGAAAGTATTTTTTGTAAGTAGCCCCCTTGAGGACCAGGGGGACTTGCTATATACAGATGGTAAAAAAAACGCCCACAGGCCTTACAAGTTCACCCTCATACCGGTGAAGCCCTCTCCCGTCCCCTTTATGACCGGATGCTTGTTCTCCGCACAACGCTGGATAAGGTACCCAACGTTGCTTTTCATCAATGGCCGGGTTTTGACGGTGCAATTTGCCTTGGCCTGTATAAAAACAAGCATTGACAAGGGTCTTAAAAGGCATATATTCCTTCCGGGAAATACGCAGGGGAGGGCGCAGTACCAGCGAAAAGGGAATATCCTCCCGGCTCCCTTCATCGGGGAGACAATAGTAATGGCTGGGGTCAACCAGGTTTTCGGGATTAACAAGGGCTTTCCTCTGTTGTACGGTTCCGGTAGTGGCGGCATGGACAGACAGAACCTTCCGTACCGGATCTTCCCGCAGGGTAAAGATGTACTCCCCCGTAAAGGTCAAATAATCGGTATGTTTCCGCCGTAAAAGCCACCGCTTGCAGTGTTGCTCTATGGTATAGGTAGCCGTGATAAGGCAGTACCGGCTAAAACGTCTTCCCGCTCGTCTATGCCCAGGATCGCCTTAAAATCCGTGGGGATCAAAGAATGAAAGGGGGTAGTCCCGGCCCAGGTTTCGTTATCCATAATAGGGACAAGCTAAGGGGTTTATATTATAGAATGAAATTAGGGGTTTTCCGCAATTTTGGTAAAAACTTCTTGTTTGGACAATAGAGAGAAGCCGGAAGGACTGGCGATACACCATTGTATACTGGTGTCTGTAGCTCCTTATTATGATTTTCAAAAAAGTTTATTGGAGAAATTCTTCAAACACCCTTGGGCGATCGTCGCCGTTATCGCTGCCATCACCGTGTTTTTCGCCTTGCAGCTTCCAAAGGCGCACATGGACAACAACATGACCGCCTTTCTGCCGGACGACAACCCGGCGCGCCTCGCGACCAAGCATCTGGAAGCGGAATACAGCGACGAAATCGTAATCATCGTGGGGCTTGAACGGCCCTACGGCACGGTCTTTGACAGTACGTTTTTGTCACGGATCAAGGATTTTACCGAAGCAGTGGAAAACATTGAGATGGTTAAAAACACCAACTCGTTCGTATCGGCGCAGTATATCAACTCAAACAGCGAGAGTATCATCGTTACCGATCTCGTGGATGAGGATTTTTCAGGAACGCCGGAAGGAATCACTGAACTGAAACGCCGCATCGCCTCATGGGATCTGTATCAAGGTTTGCTTGTGTCGGACAATCTCGCGGCTACAGAGATCAGGATAGCGATTAACGCCGCATTTGATGAGCCTGGCGACCCCGAAGAGGGAGCGTTGAAGCCGTTTGAGGTAGGGCGGCCTGACCT
>JAITAI010000074.1 GCA_031284195.1 Treponema sp. | reverse complement strand
AGGGAGAAGTTTTAAACCCACGGCCTGCCGTAAAACCTCTTTTGAAACCTACTATCTAGGATTGGATAAAAAACAACCCTTCTCCAGACCAGACCATCAATAGAACCTGGAGGACTTATGTGCAATGGTATATAAAAAAACGAGCAGGTTAGGAACAAGAGAGGCTTTCAGACGGGGAGGATGCGCGTTTTCTTTTTTCATATTTATGGATGGGCCCTGGTAATGGACTGAGGGGATTATCAGCCTAGGCATAGAGTCTTTCCGGTTCTACTATCCCTTGCAGATCCCATCATAATAATGGCGATACCGGAGATAAACCAGGTGGTAGCGATGCAAGAAGTGGTTATTTACTTATATTAATTCTACTTGTTACTACCAGTATATTTTCTGCACGAAAAGGTGACAATGGGTAAAATGGTAGCTATACTGATGATCTTGGTAGTCGAGTTGGTTGAGACGATTGGGCTGGTGGCAGTGGTGATGGTAAAAAAGCTGGAAGAATTGCTGATAATCTACCCTGCCTGATGGATGAAATAGCTATGAGTATGCTTATAACTTACCATTTGTTTATTAGACTTGTTCGATAACTTCCCGGATTTATAATAGAATGGGACGGTCAAAAAAGGGGCGGGAGCCAAAGACATAGTATTCAAGCGGTTGTTTGGAGTAGAACCGGAACCATTTGCAATAATGCAATTTGGTGGTGATCTACAAAGTATGATAAAGGGGTAAAGACAAGAGGGGTACAAAAAATACTATAGAATGATATCAATAACCAGAGTAATCACGTGCCCCCTTGCCATAGCCTTCAGGTACCCTGGAACGGAAAGAACAACAAGGACACACAAAAGTACCGCTGCGGACGCTGGTTTATTAGCCTTCATGAAATGACCTACCGGGGATGCCTTTCCGGGATAATTGCTTTAGTCAAAAGTATGTTCGTCCGGGGCATGGGTATACGGGACATCGGCGCGGTACTGAGCATGACTATCACCAAAGTCTTAAACCTACTCACCTCGACGAAATACCGGATAAACCCGAAACAAAAACACTATGATAGACTAGAAACAGATGAGTGTTGGACGTATGAGGGGAACAAGGAACATCGTATGGCTTATTTACGCGTAGCATCGGGAGGGGGCGTATGGGTGGGAGAAACGCGACCTGAAAATAGTACAAAAGTTGAGGAAACGGATAAAAGGGCAGGGGATAAACTATGACCGGATAGAAACGGACGATTGGGATAGCTTCCCGGCGGCATTTGGGGAAGACCGTCATGACTGGGGAAAAGCGAATCCGGGAGGGGGGATAGCAGGGAATACTTGTCGGCTGAAGCATCGGATACGAGGACATTGTGAAGGATCGGTTATTTTTCCAAGAAGCTATTCAACCAATGGAAAGCGTTTGAGAGGGTTCTTCTTTTACATCAATTATGGTTTCGTTTGAAGGCTATCATACTTTGTGGATCACCTTCAGCAATTTAACATATACTCCTCATGGTGATTACTGATAACAAAAATCATGGAATCTTTCTGACTTTCTTGCAAAAAACGATAAAGAGCTTATGAATAGTATGCAGGAACAACTAGAAGTTTACAATAAATGGAAACAATAATAGTATATCTTCAGGATGAATAATGTCAATGAGGCTTTTTCAAAAGCCTTGAACGACAAGGAGTATTGAACTAAGCTGAGAAATGGCGTGAACTTGAGGTATTTACGAAAACCGGGAAATGAAGTAGCAAGTTCTTTAAGGGGACGGCACTGGAGCGGAAAGGTTCCGGTTCCGTAAGGCATCCACATGGATGCGGTTTTGTGGCGGAGCTGCTTCGCTAAGCGCTCCAAAAAGTGTTTTTGATGCTGAGTGGGCGATGCAGCAGGCAAGCTCGCAGCTTTTACACCCCAAGCACTTGGCGTTGTCCACAAAAATTGAGTACATAGTAACCTCCCATTCAATAGGGTTTATTGTGAGGGGTATTGGAGGCTTTGTCAAATCTTTTATTGATCGAGGCTGTTTTAATATACTCCATTTTGAAACAGCCTTAACTAAAAAACATTTATATGGTTAGAATCATATATCCAAACACTATAACCAGGTGTAACCTGGCGCAGCGGATGCGCGGTCATACCCCATCCGGTCTTGTCTTATGCTGCCCGCTGGGAGGCCTACATATCCTGGATCCGATCCCTGTGGACGGGATAGGCGGCGGTATTCCTCGATTTTATCCTTGATGGCGTACTGGCTGGTCATGGAACGCATCATGGGAAACTCTAGGGTATACCATCGGTTTCCGCGGGTATATTCTGTCAACTTTCTATTCTGATAGGAACTGAAGAGGAACTTGCACTTGAGGGACTCCCAGATTAGAAGCAGCGCCTCCAAGTCCTCTGAGTATAACCGTCATAATGCCTTTGGTCTGGGTGTAAACAGCCCGGTCCCCTGTACTTCATTCCTTATTATCATTATTTAATCCCATTAACAGCGTGTCCTACGGATGGCAGGGGCGGCTCCCTTACCCCTTGCCATTGGTTATTGTTAATACACATGGAAGCCCTGTTTACTGACCGTCATTCTGTTCCACCCTTATTTACTTATCAGGAACTTTTTACCACGAAATTTACCCGTGCGGGTAAATGTTACCGGTATTATCTTGTCTGAATTCGGGTTTACCCCTATCGTAATCGTTCCTTCTATCATCCACGTCTAGAACCGATACTGTACCTAAACTAAAGGAGGGAAAAGAAAAATAGTCATTTTTAAATTCCGAGTAACCCCAAAACATTGCATCGACAGTGTTTTTAAATAAAAGGTTAACCTCATAATGACATATATATTCACCCCGTTATATGTATGAACAACGAGTAACGTCTCCTTCTCATAACCATCGGTATATACTATCGAGTCATCTTTCTCAATAGCATGAAGGAGATAGAAAAAAATATCCTTATCATAATTAGCAAACAGGGATACCACCAGTAAACCAAATGCCGCCATAAAAACTGTTCTTTTAAATTAACGCTTAAAAATAATCCCTGCCCATCTTCAATATCAGTATGCCCATATCTTGCCCTAATTCCACCTCCGCTTTGATTTTATTCAAGTAAATCGTCTCCTGCAAGATTTTCCTACAGACTCTCCATGGCGGCGTGGCGTGGGATCAATAGACTTGTTCGACAACTTCCCGAATGATATTATAATAGAATGGGACAGGGAAAAGAGGCGCAGGACGCCAAAGCCATAGTATTTAAGCGGTTATGTGGGGTAAAACCGGAACCATGTGAAACAATGAAATCTATACTCCAAAAGGAATTCAATACACTGCACCGGCAGGGCGCCTAAGCTTTCGGTCGAAGATAAGCAGTACAACAGTGAAATATGTGCGGGAATACCGAACCATGGAACGTATCGAGACTAATTACGCCATCAATAAAAGCACGGTCTGCCAAACAATACCGTGGGTTGAGGATACCCTGGCGAAAGACAAGACCTTCAAACTGCCCGGCAAGAAGATACTCAAAGAAGCGGGGGACAAGATTCAATAGGTGGTGGTGGATGTGACCGAAAGCCCTATACAAGGGCCCCAAAAGCCAAAGCAGGTGGTATGCTGGTAAAAAGAAGCGCCATACGATAAAGACCCAGGTAGTCATTGAGGGGAAGAGCAGGAACGTTCTGGATGTTCGGGATGCCCAAGGCAGCGTCCATGAATTCAAACGCTATAAAGACCCTATGGGGAGTGTGGTAGGTGAGGCTATGGTGATACAGGCGTATCTTAGGATAGAAAAGTTGCATTGGAATAGTCAGATACCGAAAAAGGCAAGTAAGCTGCATCCGTTGAACAAAAGGGAGAAGGGCATATAATAAACGACTTGTGCGGGAACGGATTGTGATTGAACACATTAACGCGAAGATAAAAAGGTTTAAGAGCATGGCGTATCCTTACCGGAATCATTGCAGAAGACATCGGTTAAGAATGTCGCTCATTTGTGGCATCATCAATTTTGAATTATGTATTTAACTGGGTTCTCGAACAAGTCTAATGCTTTTTACAAAAAATTACGGGGGCTTACACTTGCGCATGTCCCCGCTTGGTGTCAGGTACCTTTTGAGTTACTTGTGCCAAAAATGGCGCCAAGCACCCTTGCGTTGCCTTAACAAAAATCACGATGCACAAACAAGCAAGAAATACGGCATTTTTTAACTTCAATTTGCCGCAACCGCGTCAGAATGAACCATCAAGCGGGCTGTATCAATACCAGCTGGACAAATCTGATGACATGCATTAAATTTTTCACAGCCTTCATAAATATACTTCCTATACGCTTTATAGGTGCGATTTCTTTGACTCCTGGGGAGTTCAGCAATTAATCTCGCCTGCGGTCATAGCGGTATTACCCATGAATACTTCTCCAGGCATAAAACTCATACATATCTCCAGGTAGCAGCCGCATTTTAAACAACGGGAAGCTTCAAAAACGTCTTCCCTATTTTGTTCCTCAGTATTTGCGTTTTCATCAAACCAGACTTGCAGTTTTTTAAATTATTAAATATAACACTTCTATCGACTATTAAGTCTTCCACGACATGAAACTTTTCAAGCAGCGCCAACTCTATAACTTTTCTGGCGTCATTATGTAGTTTTGTATCGCAAGCCAGGGCCGGAGTGTTATTTATGAGCATTGCGCAGGCGCCGCATTTTTTCTGAAGACAACTGCACTCCCA
>JAITAI010000069.1 GCA_031284195.1 Treponema sp. | reverse complement strand
AGAGCGAGCCCCTGCGCCTGAGCGAGCCCCTGCGCCTGAGCGAACACCTGTTCATGCACCTGAGCGAACTCCTGTTCACGCGCCTGAGCGAGCCCCTGCGCCTGAGCGAACCCCTGCGCACGCATCTGAGCGAACCCCTGCGCACGCGCCTGAGCGAGCCCCGTTCATGCGCCTGAGCGAACTCCTGTTCACGCGCCTGAGCGAGCCCTTGCGCACGCATCTGAGCGATCCCCTGTGCACGCATCTGAGCGAACTCCTGTACATGCGCCTGAGCGAGCCCCTGCGTACACATCTGAGCGAACCCCTGCGCACGCGCCTGAGCGAACCCCTGTACACGCGCCGGGGAGAACCCCCTGCTCATGCGCCGTCAAACTGCAAGTTCCCTTCAACCGGAAGGTTATAAACAGCGGAGTGAGAGATCGGATGTTCCGCCGGTTAAACGGATTTAGGCGGATAGGGACTCGTTATGACAAAGTGGACTTGATGTTTGCCGGGTGTCTTTATCTTACATCAGGTCATATCACCGCTTGTTCATTGGTTTTTCCTAGGGTGAATAGACCCAGAACCGGGATTGCCCGGTTACAAAAGGCTCACCGGGTCTACATCAACCTCCAGATATACCCGGCTATCTTTACCGGTTTCATAGCGGATCAGCATGTTACGGGCCGCAGCGTGGAGGCTTCCCATAGATATTCCCCGTAAGATGAGTTGTCGACGGTAATACCCTCCGATGATACCGATAGGACATTCCGCAGGGCCTAAAATATCCCCCTGTGCAGGGAGCAGGGGGGTGGCAATGGCGGCGAGGTTCTCAATAGCCCTATCTGCCCTGCTGGCTTCCCTTGATCTGATGGTGAAACGGATAAGCCGAGTATAAGGGGGAAAGCCCAAGGTCTTCCGTTGGGCCAATTCCGCAGCATAGAAGCCTTCCAAATCCAGGGCGCAGGCACGGATGATAGCAGGGTCGTGAGGCCGCAGGGTCTGAACGATAACCGTACCATCCGGGAAGTACCGGCCTGCCCGGCCAGCAACCTGGACAATGAGGGAAAAGGTCCGTTCTGCAGCCCGGAAATCTGGAAGGTGGAGGCCAGTATCGGCTGAGATTACCCCTACCAGGCGTACCCCGGGAAAATTGAGTCCCTTGGCAACCATCTGGGTTCCTAGAAGTATGTCGAAGCCTCCGGCTTTGAACAACGCCAAGGTTTCTTGAAGACTCCCCTTCCGGCTGGTGGTATCCGCATCAGCCCGGTAAATCCGCAACTCCGGGAAGGTCCGGCGGACCTCCTCTTCAATCAGCTCAGTACCGAAGCCAGTATACCCCGCTTCCAAGGAACCGCACTGAGGACAGACCTGGGGAGGAACCGTCTGGTACCCGCAGTAATGACAGATCGCCCGGCCTTTACTCTTGTGGTAGGTGAGGGATACCGAGCAATGCCGGCAGGTGAGTTCATAGCCGCAGGCATGGCAATGATAAAAATAGGCGAAGCCCCGGCGGTTTAAAAAGAGGATGCTTTGTCTGCCCATTTGGGCGGTTTTCCGGATTTCTTCTTTTAATTCCTTGGTGAGGCAACCTTCGGTATGAGCCAAGCTCACGGATCGTATTGCAGGGAGGCTGCCTCCGGAAAGCCGGCGGGTCAGGTTCAGCTGCTGGATGGTCCCTTCCCCCATGAGCTTCCACGCCTCTGCCGAAGGGGTAGCGGATCCCAGCACCAGGCAAGCCCCTGTAACGGAACAGCGGTGCATAGCCACTTGCCGGGCATGGTACCGGGGGGTATTTCCTGATTTGTATGAACCATCTTGTTCTTCATCAATGATGATAAGCCCCAAGTTTTGTACCGGAGCAAATACCGCGCTGCGGGGTCCCACTACAATGCGGATCTCCCCTGCCTGGATCCGCACCCACTCGGTAAGCCGCGCACTGGGGCTCATACCCGAATGGACGGTGGCGGCGATTGAGCCAAAACGGCTCCTTATGGCTTCTACGGTCTGGTGGGTCAAAGAAATTTCCGGCACCAGGTAGATCACCGAATTCCCGGCTTTGAGTATATGCTCTGCGGCCCGGAGGAATACCTCGGTTTTTCCTGATCCCGTGATACCGTACAAGTACAAGAGCCGGGAGCGGGGAAGTGCGGGAGGAACAGGATTAGGGGCAGCTTCCTTTTCTCTCTTTTCCTTAGGACAGGATGCTATGATACATGCCAAGGCATCCTGCTGTTCTTGGGAAAGTTCCGGGATCCTTTGGGTCATTTCATCCCCAGGATCCGCAAAGGTGGAATAGGTTCCGGTCCGCCGGCCCGAGGGAATCATCGTAGCCAGGGCTTGGCCGAGACTGCAGAGGTAGTACCCGGCGATCCATTCTGCCAGGGCGAGATCCTGGCAGTTGAATAGAGGAGCCGGGTCTACCACCCGGCGTACTGCTTTAATAGCTGCGGTACCTAAACCCTGGGGAACTTCAGCCCGTTCCCCGATGATGTACCCTAGACGCTCTTGCCTGCCGAAAGGGGCCATCCCTCGTTTACCAAAGGCCGCTGCTCCCTGAGGGTCTATATGATAGGTGAATACCTGATGCAAGGGTAGATCAAAAACCATATCCACATAGCAGACCGGGGGTACTGCGGCCATTACGGCTCCCGCTCATCCAAAGCAGCCAAGTGGTCCCGGAGGATTTTTAAGTCTTCCCAGGCCGCCCTTTTGAGGGAGGCATCCCGTAACAGGGCGCTAGGATGATAGGTCCCTAGGAGGGAAAAACCCTGGTATGCGGTGAGCTGTCCCCGGAGCCTCCCGATACCTTCATCGGTATGAAGTAAACTTTGCATAGCCACTCTGCCTACACAAAGGATCATCCCAGGCTTAAGAAGGGCAAGCTGCCGGTCCAGGAACGGGGCGCAAGCTGCGATTTCCTCAGGCAGGGGATCCCGGTTATTCGGAGGCCGGCATTTTACCACATTGGTAATGAAGCAGTTCCTTTCCCGGGACAGATCCACTGCAGCAAGCATACGGTCCAGGAGCTGCCCGGCTTTTCCCACAAAAGGCCGGCCTGAGGCGTCCTCATCTGCACCTGGGCCTTCCCCAATGACCAGCACCAAAGGCCGGGATGCCCCTTGTCCGGGGACCGTCTGGATTCGACTGGTATGCAGCGGACAGCCCTGGCAATTCTGGATTTCCGTTTCCAAGCCTTCCAGGGAATCAGCCTCGGAAGGCAGGACCGCATGGTCTGGAGCAGCTTCCAAAGGGGGCTCTAAGGAATCATCCCTAAAGGTGTAGGCCTTTCGGGGGTAAATATAACCATCCCGTAGATAATCCCCGGCAAGGTCGAGAAACCGAGCCAGCCTGGTCTTTTGTTCAGCCTTCAAAAGCCTGGGCCGGAGGCGTTTACTATGGAGATTTTCATAAGGATTCATGTAAACTGCTGCCTATACCAGCCTTCCCAGGATCCTGGAAGGCTTTGAACCAAGAATTGTCTATGAATCCCATACCAATTTTTGTATTTCTTTGACGAATTCATCTATATCCTCAAAATGCCGATATACCGAAGCAAAACGGATATAAGCCACCTTATCCAGAACACTCAGTTTTTCCAATACCAAATCCCCAATAACCGCGGTTTCAATTTCATGGTTTACCCTCCCTCGCATGGCTGCGGCATCTTCGATTTCATTGACCAACCGTTCGATACTCATCTGGGAAACCGGCCGTTTTTCCAAGGCCCGCTGAACCCCTTTTTCAATTTTCCGCCGGTCAAAAGGTTCCCGGCGATAGTCCCGTTTGATCACCATGAACGGTTTTTCTTCAATCCGTTCATAACTGGTAAACCGGAGCCCGCAATGGTTACATTCCCGGCGGCGACGCACTGCTTCGCCGTTGGCTAGGGTCCGGGATTCGATTACCCTATCATCAAAAGTACCGCAATGGGGACAGCGCATATTCTACCTCACCCGTTCTTGCTTTACTATAATCGGCTGTGGGGTGCGACGCAAGATCACTTCAAGAAGAACGCTGGATAACGGCTTTTACGCTCTGAACCAGGAGCCCGATGGTTCATGGCGGCGATGCATCATCTTTTGGGGCTCTGATCATGCTTGCCGGATAAAGGCATAGAAAACTTCCGGAGGTTTTGGGGCCGAAGGCCCCTTATAACTGGCTGTCCCCTGCAATGGTCCGGCGTGTTCCGCAGGAAGGGCCCCTTGACCAGGAGAAACTTCACCGCTCTTTTCAAGAAGAAGATGAGGACCCCTCATCTCTACACTCATTTTAAACGGTTCTATAGGTTTCTCCTGTAATGCACCCCCCTCACAGGGTCAGCGCTATAAAATTATAGTTCCTTGTACCATAAGGAATTATGCTGCTTCATAAAAATTGCATACAAGCTATTTCTTTATCTTGTAAGGAATTAAAGATGTATATGCACCAGCCCTGAGGCAATCATTAGCTAGGATTGACCAGTAATCTCTAGAGAGATGAAGAAGCTCATTTTCCGGGTTCCCCCTTGGCCCCGGTTCGTATACCCTCAAGGTAGCCATCCGTTTTTCCAGCGCAGTGCATCTGCTCAAGGAACCCCGGACCATTACCTATGAATTCCCCCTGATTGTTCAGGAGCCCGAACCTTCTGTCCCATAAGCGCCTCGATCACGGAAAGGATCGAACCTCGATCATGGGAGGAGAAGGAGGTAACCATCAGGGCCAGCGCATATACATTACCCTGAACCGGAGGCAAAAGGCCGTAATGGGCATGTGTCGCGGTGCTTGTTCTGGGGTTCCCCTCCAAGAAAAACTATGCCACCTATACCTCCTGTTTCCCTTTTTATATGCCCTGACCCTGAACCCCCTCATTGACAGAACGCCCTGCATGGGATACATTTTTCTATGAAATTAAACCATGCGAGGGTGGTGAAATTGGTAGACACGCCAGACTTAGGATCTGGTGCCTTTGGCATAAGGGTTCAAGTCCCTTTCCTCGCACTTCATTACAGGATAAGGAATGAGCCTCATAAAAAGAGATGGTATATGCAGGATACGAAAGCTGATACTTTTTCTCTTCCTGGGATGGGGGTTGCGCCGAGGTATCAGGAGAGGGAGTACATAAGGAACTTGAGCGTTTCCGGATCATCGATGTCCCTGAGGGATGAGCTGTCCGCGAGGGCCGCGGTAATCACTGCCTCAGGGTGCCGGCGTTTAATATCCCGGGGATGGGCTCCCGGAGCCAGGGAAAGCAGTTCATCCCGAAAGACAGCGGAAAAAAGCGCAGGGGTACTCGGAATCCCGTTAAAGGCAGGCTGAACAATACAGCCTGGCCGCCGGAGGTCCAGTAGGCTGCGTATTGTATCCGCTTCAAGCAGGGGCTGATCACAGGGAAAAAACATATAGTACGCTCCTTGGGAGGCAGAAACCCCTAAGCGAATACTTTCACGCTGCCCTTGTTCGGGTTGGTCATTTTGAATGACCCTAACCGGTAAACCTTCAGCTAGGGCCTGAACCGCTGCCTCAGCAGTAATAAAAAAAATACGCCGAAAAGTTCCCAGGCTGCTTACCAGGTCCAGGGTGTGCCGGGCAAGAGGTTTCCCCCGGAAGGGGACCAACAGCTTATTGGCAGTACCGAATCGTCTTGAGAACCCTGCAGCCAGAAGAATCGCATCCACTTCTTCCTCAGGCCTCATGACTCCCCCGGTTCTGCTCCAAGGCGAGCAGAAGGGCAGCGGCTTTTTTCTCGGTCTCTGCCACCAGTTCCTGTTCCTGACCTGCATCGTCCTGGTAACGGAGCACCAACAGGGGCGGCTGAGGGTTGAACAGTTTTTTCCACCAGGATGTTTCCTCCCGAAGGTCCATGGCGATGAGCCTTTCCTGGGGAATGAAGATGAGCCGCTCTTGAGGAGCATCCCCACCCAGGGTGGTCCGGGATATGGCCTCTATCCAGCTTTCATGGGGAAAATGGTGGAACCGAAAACCGCTGCTGGTGGCGATGAGCAACCCCCAGAGGGGCCTGTTAAAACCCTCCCAACCCCGGATGTACCGTCCGAGAGCATAAGCTAGGACCTGTTCTCCTAGCTGCGCTTCATAGTTCCGCCAAAATACCTGGGGGTCCTTGGTGTTTTGTCTCGCCATCGTTAACCTATGCTTCGAACCGCCACAACCTGTACCCCTGTGCCCCGCCAGTCTCCAATAACGGTATCCCCAGTCTTAACGGGCAGCCTAAGACGGATCTTATATATATCCGCCAGAAGTTCGGGTATGAGCCCCTTGGGACAGGGAAGGACGGTCTTTACCGGGATCCGCCGAGGGGCCCACAGGGATCCGGTCTTCAGGGCATCCTCACCCTCGGCTGGGGAGGCTATGGCGCACGTCGCGGTTACCACCCGTTTGGGAGACCGGACTTCTTCTTGAGCATAGGCGGCTCCTCGCTGACAACCGTTACCGGTAATGGTCAGCGCGGTAAAGCCTTCAGCTCCCTGAGGCCCTAGGGTAACCTGGAGGGAGCAACCTATGGGACACACAATACAGGTAAAAACCTTCATGATGTACCTCATATATTCAGTAATTTGTATCAATACCAGGCAGCGGCTTTGGGGAACTCCATAGCCTACCCGATAATCGGCGACTTTTAGAAACACGCGGTTTTTTCAACAACTCAGATTTTGAAACAGCAACCTTAGATTTAAGGGAAAAAGCCCGTTTCATTGGAAACGACGTTTTTGCCCTCACCGAGATTTGAAAAAGGCTCACCATAGAGCAGAAAATGCACAAGAACCCGTCTCTGTACACCTTCAAAAATACGTCGTGCATCTTCCCTCATCCCTCCAGCAGGTACATAAAATTGTGCAGCACTTGTTTGCCGTAACCGGTTAATATGGCTTCCGGGTGAAATTGCACGCCATATACAGGGTAGCGCCGGTGTTTTAAGGCCATGATGACTCCATCTTGAGTATGGGCAATCGGCAGGAGATCCTCCGGTATGGTGGCCGGATCAACCACCAGGGAATGGTACCGGGTGGCGGGAAAGCCTTGGGGAATCTGAGCAAACAGCGGTTCAGCGGCATCAAAAAACAGGGCGCTCACCTTACCGTGCATCGGTTCTTTTGCCCGGACCACCTGAGCGCCGAAAAAATGGGCGATACACTGGTGCCCAAGACAGATCCCCAGGATTTTTTTGTGCTGGT
The DNA here is from genome assembly GCA_031284195.1 of Treponema sp. GTDB lineage: Bacteria > Spirochaetota > Spirochaetia > Treponematales > Breznakiellaceae > JAIRLU01. The sequence goes on along the minus strand of JAITAI010000069.1, from coordinate 175 downwards.
AAAATTCCCCTATCACCTCAAGACAGATGCCCGCCTCTTCAGGGCGTCCTGCACCAGGAGAAAGAAAGATGGCGTCAAAGTCCAAGGTACGCACGGTTTCCAGGCTAATCCGGTCGTTTTCATATACCTGGAGCGCCACCCCCATTTCTTCCAGGTACTGCACAATGTTGTAGGT
>JAITAI010000002.1 GCA_031284195.1 Treponema sp. | reverse complement strand
TCAATCTTATCGGCTTTTTTAAAACTAAGGGAGTTTTGAAAAAGCCCGTGGATACTATTTTTTATCATTCTATGTATGCGTAGGGATATCGGAATGCGGTGAAAATCCGCGGCGGTCCCGCCACCGTAACCGGGGATAAAAGCGACCATCCGGGGCTTCCTGTTAAGCTGCCGGTGAAAAAGCCATTATCGGAGGTTTGCAAAGGCCTAAGCCTCATGCAGGATCCGGTAAGAAGGCGTCGTGAGTAATTGGATCCGGAAGCCGGGAGACGGTCTTTACGCAGTTACCTGACACCTGCGGAAGAACGGAATGGGTATCCCCCTTCCTTCACTATCCCGTTGAGATAATCCGGGGGTCAGGAGTCCTGTACGCGCCTTTCGCCTACAGGACTGGTCCCGAGGAGGACGTCATGTACCCTATTGCTGCCCCGGTTCTTTGTATTGATCCCGTCCATGGCTTGGAAGTTCCGCCCTATCTTGCCGGATCCTTTCTATGCGCTGCTGAAGAGGAGGGGATTTGATGAATATTATTTTATATAGTAAAACATACCGGAGTATAACCAACCGGCGTATACTGAGCTTCGGCGCTTTATCGAAAAACGAACTAAAAGAAAATAGCATCAAAACTACTAAAACCCAGCGTCAACGAGACAGAAGAAAGCAACGGGTAAGGAGCCGGGAATCATCAAAGGTACTGTAGACGGCCTTGGCCGGTCCTGAAAGCAGCAATGGATGTTAAGGGGAAAGGATGATGCTCAAGGAGGCGTGCAGGATGCATATACAGATGGCAGGTATTGATCATACGAGGGCGGATATGCAGCAGCGAGAGAGGTTTACCTTTACTTCCAATTCCCTGGATGCTGCGCTGGAATGGATCCCCCGGGCCTATCCTCATCTGGGTTGTGTCATTATTGCAACCTGTAACCGAACCGAACTGTATCTCAGCGGGAGCAAGCAGGAAGACCCAGGGCCAGACCAACTCCTTTGGACTTTGAAGGCCCCTGCCCCGTGCGATTGTTCCGGCGAGGTTCCCCTGGATCTCCTCGTATGCCGGTATGGTATGGATGCGGTGGAACACCTGTTCCTGTTGACCAGCGGCTTAAAATCGCCGATTATGGGAGAACATCAAATCCTGGCTCAGGTTAAGGGAGCCTTAGAGTCGGCGCAGAAGGCAAAAAGCACGGATCCGGCGCTTGAACGGCTTTTTCAAATGGCCATTGGCTGTGCGAAGCGTATAAAAACCGGGACAAACATAAACCGGGCGAATGTCTCCATTGCATCGGTGGCAGTGGAGCGGGTACAAGCCTATAGTGATGAACATAACCTGTCTTTACAGGGCCTTACCTGTTTGGTGATTGGAAACGGGGTAGTTGGCCGGCAGACCGCGGAACACTTGGTCAATGCGGGGTGTCAGGTTACGGTAACCCTGCGGCAGCACCGGCAAGGGGAAACCCTGGTACCGCAAGGGTGTCGGATCATCGATTACGACCAGCGGTATGCCGCTTTATTGGATTATACCGTTGTTATAAGCGCCACCATGAGCCCCCATTACACCCTTACCTTTGAAAAGCTTGCCGCATTATGGGATAGCCGGAAGGGTTTGTTTATCGATCTGGCCATGCCCCGGGATATGGATCCGGCATTACGCAGTCTGGAAGGGGTAACCCTGATAGACATCGATGAACTGGGGGAAGGGATTTTTAAAAAAGTCGAGCGGTCCGATGAAGCAGCAATACAGGCCATACTGGACGAAGTTATGACCGAATTCACAAATTGGTATGCTTTCCGGAATTATGCGGGCCGTATTGCGGCGATCCAGCGGGCTGCATCTGCGGATATGGCGCTGCGGATTAACCGGCACCTCCTCGGCCTCGGGCTGGACGGGGAATCCCAGGACCGGCTGCAGAATGCCTTTTCCCATGCAGCTCAGATGGTCTTGGGGAAACTCCTTTTTGGTCTGCGGGATACCTTGGACAGGCGTATTTGGGAGCCTTGCTTTCATGCTTTGGAAACCATTGCGTTGTCCCCCTCAATTAAAAGTACAAGTCCTGAACATAAGATCCACCAAAAAGGAACAGGGGAGCCTGTATGAAGAAGCTATACGTCGGGAGCCGAGACAGCCGGCTCGCCCTTATTCAGACTGAACTCCTCATCCAGGAGTTCAGGAAGCAGTACCCTCAGTATGAATGGGTAGTACGCCCCATGAAGACCAGCGGTGACCTTCTATCCGATAAACCGCTGGACAAATTAGGGGGGAAAGGGCTCTTTGTCAAGGAATTGGACCGGGCATTGCTCAACGGCGAGATTGATCTGGCGGTTCACAGCTTGAAAGATCTGCCTATGGACCTGGAGGAGCACCTTCAGATCGGCGCCTATAGTCTTCGGGAAGACCCTCGGGACGCCTTGGTTCTCCCTCAGGGTAGGGTAGAACCGGATACAGGAAAACCTATCGGCTGTTCCAGCCAACGGCGGCGGCTTCAGGTGGCTCATGTTTACCCTGATTGGCCGGTTGCGCCGATTCGGGGTAATGTGCTTACCCGGCTGGACAAGCTGGATCAGGGGGCATACGGGGCCTTGGTGCTGGCAGTGGCCGGGCTTAAGCGGCTTGGCCTTGAGCAGAGGATTCACCGGGTTTTTACCGTCTCCGAAATCCTGCCTGCTGCAGGTCAAGGTACCTTAGCAGTGGTTATCCGGGATGGAACTGATGATCCGGCCTATGGGTTGATACAGGAACTGGTACAAGCAATCACTAATCCTGAAAGCCGAATCTGTGCAGAAGCGGAACGCTCTTTTGTCAAAACCCTCAACGGGGGGTGCAGTGCGCCCATAGCAGCCTATGCAGTGCTTGAAGGAGACGCCTTGCATCTCACCGGCCTCTATTGTCCGGATGAACCTGTTCAAGGATCAGGGGAAAAAATCCTACGGGATCGTATTACTGGAGTCAAGACTGAAGGGAAGCATCTTGGAGCGCGCTTGGCTTTACGGCTTTTGGCCCAACACGCTGCGCAAACCAGTACAGAGGGGAAAGTATGGCTTTTAGGGGCCGGGCCCGGTGATCCGGGGCTGCTGACCGTGAAGGCTCAAAAGGTTTTACAGACTGCGGAGGTCGTGCTCTATGATCGTTTGGTGGGGAAGGGTATTCTTGCCCAGATTCCGGCACAGGCAGAACGGATATATGTGGGAAAAAAGCCGGGAGAGCACCTCATGGTACAAGCGGAAATAAACCGGCTCATTGCGAGAAACGCAGCCCAGGGCAAACAGGTGGTTCGACTCAAGGGAGGGGACCCTTTTCTTTTTGGCCGGGGAGGAGAAGAACTAGAAGGGCTTAAGGAAGCGGGTATCCCCTTTGAAGTAGTGCCAGGAGTATCTTCAGCCCTAGGAGTTCCCGCCTATTTTGGCATACCGGTAACGCACCGGGATTACGGCTCTGCAGTCCATATCATCACCGGCCATAGCCGGAGCGGTAAGGAACCCCGGACTATACCCTACCGGGCTTTAGTGCAGGCCGGGGGAACCTTCATCTTTCTCATGGGGTTTACCGCCCTGGAAGCGATCTGTACGGGTTTGATCCATGCCGGGCTGGATCCGGATACCCCTGGGGCAATCCTCGAACAGGGGACTACTGCGAAACAGCGAAAAGTTCTCTCCTATGTATCCCGTCTGAGCGTTGAGGCGTACCAGGCCGGTATCAAAGCCCCAGCGGTCGTGGTGATTGGAGAAGTTTGCGGCTTAGCCTCTTGGTTTTCTTGGATCGAAGCAAAGCCCTTAGCAGGACTCAGGATCGGGGTAAGCAGACCCCCTCGGAAGGAATCTCGCCTCTCAGAACTACTCGCTGCTGCAGGGGCAGAGGTGGTTCCCATACCGGCGATACAGACCGTCCCCATCGAGGAGACTCCCCGCTTAGAACAGGCGCTGTCCGCTTTGAGCAGCCGGGATTGGCTGGCGTTTACCAGTCCTGAAGGAGTGGAGGTGTTCTTTGCAAAACTCCAGGCCTATCAACGGGATATTCGCAGCCTTGGGGGGATTCGATTTGCCGCTATCGGAGGGGCCACTACTGCGGCCCTGGCAAATCGGGGGATCCTGGTGAATCTGGTTCCAGACCATTTCAACGGCCGTTCCTTGGGAATCGCCCTTGCCCAGGCAGTGCAATCAGATGAGCGGGTCATTTTACCCCGGTCCAGGATCGGAACCGCTGAAATACTCAAGCCCCTCCAAGGGGCAGGGATTGAGGTCTTGGATATTCCGATTTATGACACCTTGCCTGCTGCAGGATACCTTGACCCGTGGTATCGGGAACTTCTCTTGGAGGGTCTGGACTGGCTTACCCTTACCAGTACTTCCACGGTGGAAGGCTTTAGGGCAATCGCGGGTGTGGAGAGGATGCGGGGGATCAAGGCCTTATGCATCGGCAGCCAAACTGCAGCAGCCGCGGCACGGTATGGTATGGAAACCGTGGTGGCAGATACCGCAAGCATGGAAAGTATGGTAGAAAAACTAATCCATACTTTGGGCCATAGGGTTAAACAGGAGCCCTAGAATCAAGAGAGATAGTTCTGGTAAGCCAACAGCAGGTAAAACCTCATGAGACAGGTTTTTCAGCGGGAACCGCGTTCCATGCTGAAATCCTTTTTAAGTTCCGCGGTCTGGTTGAGGGTAAGCGTATGACTAGCATTGGCTGCATAGATTATATTTTGCCGCTGGCTTTCATTTTTTCGATTTCCAATCTGACTCCCTTGAGGAATTTATTGCATGTCCGGCTTGCGTCTTCCTCTTTCTTTTTAAAAGATTCGGCTATCTCTTTTTGCGAAGGTACCTGGCCGCGGTTTTTCATAGCATCTTTGATTATGGGTATAGAAATAAAGGTATATCGTTTTCTAAAATTAAATAGTTTTATCTGATCATACAATCTGGCGCTTATCAATGCGCTTACATATTCTTTTACCCGATCCTGCTTTTTGCAAAATTCCCTTTCTATTACATCAAAAATCATTTCCATGTCCATAAGAGAAGCAATTGCTTCATGAGTTTCCGGTAATTTTGATTTTTCTCTATCGAGAATAGAACTACTATCTTTGGCAATATCAGTGCATAATAGATACTTCTTATTTCCGGTACGTTCTTTTTTTATTGCTTCACCAATCACAAATTTTATCGAACCCATGAAATAATGCAGGAACGCTCCTGCTTCCGGGTTATACTTATGAATACAGCTTCCTACGCAGTCATATATTTCAAGGTAGTAATCGACGGCTTTTTCAAGACCCCATTCGTTCTTTTTCGAATATACATATTTTTTACAATACTCAAAAACACAGGAAAACAATTTTATTAATTCTGTCTTTCTGAGGATTTCCACATTTTCACCGTTAATGGCAAAATAAGCATCGGCGCTTTCGTTGATTTCCTTCTCAAGTTCTTCTTTTGTTCTCACTGGAACCTCTCAAAGAGCAAAAAAGTCGCCCAATATTTTTTTGGCGGTCTCCGCATCGGGACATTCCATGGTACCGATGAGCTTGTTGAGATAAAAAAGATGGGTTACGTCAAAGATCTTAGGATTTTCCGTCATTTTTCCTGTTTGTTTATTCTTTTCCGCCTTGCCGTAAATAATATTCTGAATAGAAGCATTACAGAATTTTTCCGCAAAATTGAGGGCGCAAAACAGAGGGAGAACCGTGGGCTTCATGCCATAGGTAATATCTACAATAATATCGGCGTTGTTAGGTATTTTTTTGATCAAATCCGAAAGGAACAGATCAAAGGTATTCTTGGTCGGTTCAAAGGGAAGTTCAAGCGTGTCGCAGTGCAGTATCGCCCCGGTTTTCTCATTTATGCGGTTCAACTCAGATTGGAAGACCCCGGTATTTTCTTCACTGTCGCTGGTTCCGCCTTTGGTTACAATCAGGATCACCTTCACCGGTTCGCCCCTTTTCATGGTTTTGGCCAGAACCGCATTCACCGGGAAGCGGACTTCCCCTTCGTATTCGATTGTGCGGTTCCCTTCCACGGGATAACGGAGAGGGTTAACCGGTTGAAGCGGAGACCCGCAGATCACAAGTTTCATTTTTTACCTCATATAAAAATATCATCAAAGGGTAAGATACTTAACAACCCTATGGACCAAGGCCCAGGGTTTTCAGGTGTTCCATAAACAACCGTACTGATTCCACTCGCAATTGCGCCTCTACCGGCCTTCAGGCAGCAGCGCCTGCACTGTCGCCAGAGCCTGGGGCGCTGTATTTCCGGCTGCTTCACATACCCTTCTGTACGGTTATCCATCATGAACCTCCTGTGCAGTATCTAAATAGCTATAGGGCGGATACAGGACAGACTTAACACATTATTCGGAAAAAGTTTGAGATGATGAAACCGCGGCATAGGGTCAATAATCCCTTAAAACAGGTCAAAAATTCGGACAAGAACGACCACGAAGCATTTTTGAAACTGTCATAATAATTATTTCCCTTACTATTTAGTATTTTTTAGTTTATCCTCTATTTCTTTAGTATTAAAATACGCATCAACTCTATTTTTCATAGAACCAAAATTGTCAACGAATGAGTCAACTAATTTTGTATAATCATCTTCCCCAAAATCTTCTTTCCATTTTTTGGAATGATTATGAGTAAGATCCAATATTAAATCGAGAAAATTCATATATTCCTCCTAGGTCATAATCCCTTAAAACAGGTCAAAAATTCGGACCCTCGGATCCGTAGGGATTTTGCCCTGGGGTTGATCACTGTCATAATCCCTTAAAACAGGTCAAAAATTCGGAC
>JAITAI010000200.1 GCA_031284195.1 Treponema sp. | reverse complement strand
GGACAAAATGAGTTATCAAAAAGAAATTCCATCGGATAGTTACTTTGAATAGGCCTGTCATTTTGCGGCTGTTCAAATACAACTTTTACAGGCCGCCGGTGAGAAAGACCCTGAAAAGTACCAGCCTTTTTCAAGTGTTGAAGGGATATGTAAAATTGCGAAAGAAATAGGGGCGGAACTGCCGGATTGGAATATTTAGACATTCTTGCCCTTCTGGTCTATTGATACTGTCAATTCCGCACCGTATACACCTAATTCTATTTTCCCGACTTTAAGAATTAGGCCCCGGTTTTTGGCTTGCTCCCGGATTTTTTCGATCTGTTCAGTAAGCCAATCGGTGGCTCTGATAACCTCTCGTATGTTTTTGTCCATACCGCCTCCCCTACGCCGCCGGGCCGGGGGGTGCCCCAGTCCCGTTAAACAGGGGCGCATCCGGCCCCACCAGGCCGTAATCCGCTTTAAGTGCCCTTTGCGCCCGGACCATAGCCCCCGCCTGGGCCAGCAGGTCCTCCCGGACCGTCCGACTTTCCATTTCCCGGAAAAGCCCTAAAAGGTTCTTTTCCTCTTCCGTCATTTTACATAAGTAAGCCTCCCTATTCAATCTATTTGAAATATAATTCAATTAAATATGTCAAGAGTTTTTTCAAATAATTTGAAAATTTGTTGTTTTTTTCAAATGTCCTGTATAGTTAATTTATGAAACAGATTATAGGTACACGTTTAAGTGAATTGCGTAAAAGTTTGGGGATTAAACAGACAGAATTTGCGAAAAAAATTGGTTTGACCAGTGCGGCAATTTCCGCCATTGAACTTGGAAAAGCTCCCTTAACCGAATCCAATATCCATCTTATCGCCTTAACCTTTGGGGTCCGGGAAGAATGGCTAGAGAAGGGCGAAGGGGACATGATGGATGACGAGGCCCAGCTATCGGATCAGGAACGTCGGCTTCTTGCTTTTTTTAGGGAGCTTTCCCCCCTAGCCCGGAAAATGCTTGTCGAATATGCCCAAAAGCTGGTTTCCGATGAAAAAGCCCTGCGGGGCGAGGCTGAAGAAAGTACCGGATGGTGTTGGGCTCAAAAGGATGACCTTTTGCATTTTGCAAAAGGTATCGACGGAAAACTTGAGGAGGCTCGTAAATCCGGCAGAGACCCTGCCGATTTTACCCTTGAGGGGGGCCCCGGTATCGGGCCAAGGCCGGAGACGGACGGGGATACCGGTTAATAAACGGCATAAATTGGGCAACCCGGACTTTTGACCTGCGGCAGGCCGAATCAGAGCAGGATGAGGCGGATAATGTGATATATCCGGATTGGAACGAATAGGGGGCTTAGGCCGCCCCTTAATTTTTAGGAGGTTTTATATGACCATTAAAGAAATTGCGGAATTGTGCGGGGTAGATCGTACTACGGTTTTACGTTGGGCGCACAAAGTATCGGATGACCCTGTGCATTTTGCACAGGGTCTGACCATAAAACTTGAGGAAGCCGAAAAATCCGGCAGAGACCCTGCCGATTTTACCCTTGAGGAAACCCTGGCAATCATCCGGGCCGGGGGCAATGACACCCTGGCCAATCTTTTAGCGGAAAACGCTAAAAACAAGGAGGCCTTGGCGGTACAGACCGGGGGCTTTTCACAAGCTATAACCCCACAAATCGAAAAGGCCGTCTATGAGGTAGTGTACCAGGCTGTCCAGGCAGCCGTATCGGAACAACTGGATGGGGCTGTGGACCGGTTATTGGATAGGGTGCTGTCCCCCCAGGAGCGGCAAATGAGAGGACTAAATGACTTCCTTTCCCGTCATATTGAGATTACCGGGGACAATGGGGATTATATAATCATGGCTGACCTATACCGTCAATATAAAGATTATAGCGGGAATCCCGTATCAAGGGAGGCTTTCCCCACGATGGTGTCCCTTATTTGCCCTAATATAAAGGTGGTAAGGCGGGAATATTCAATCCAACTCATTGGATGCCGCCTTTTATAGGGACAACAGCCGGGTGATAGGCCGGGGAAGAACTGGCCCCCGGAAGCCCCGCAAAAACGCCTGGGGCCAGATTCTCCTCCGGCCTCTTGCGGGGACCCCGCCGGGGGTGATAGACTATACTCGCTAGGGGGTGTAATCATGAGATTTAGAAAATCAATCAAAATAGCATCGGGTCTTAAAATCAATCTGTCAAAATCGGGAATTTCTACAACCATCGGTGGCAAGGGCCTATCAGCGAATATCGGGAGCCGGGGGCCTATTTGAATACTGGAATTCCGGGGACCGGCGTTTCCGCCCGGCATAAACTGGCAGGGGGTTCCGGGAAGAGGGTCGCCAGGGGCGGTCCCCTTGAGGCTGATACTGAAGAGGATGTTTGTGAACCAGCCCGCCCGGCGTTTATGCGGGGGTTTGGTATTTTGCTTTTTGTCATTGCCGCCTTGTCTCTGTTGGTGTCCCTAGCCATCGGCATCCCCGGTCTTGTCCTTGCCGGGATATGTATATTTTTCGGGGTATGCCTATGGCAAAAACCGAAAAAGAATGGGTAGGAGATTTTTATGTCCGAAAAAATTACTTATTCCGTCAAAGGCTCGTCCAGTGAACCCTATACCGTGGAAGTTTCCCTTTCCCCGTTTACGATAGTCTGTAACTGCCAGGCGGCAGGTGTCAATATGCCCTGTAATCATAAGATCAAGATCATATCCGGGGAAGACCCCGGAATTGTTGAGGGGGACAAATCAAAATTGACCGTTATAGCGCAGGCGGCTAAAGATACAAATGTTTTTGAATTACTGGAAAAATTTGACAAAGCAAGGGGAAATAAAAAAATCAATGATGAAAAGGCGGAAAAAGCATTTAAGAAATATAGGGATGCCCGGATTGATCTCTTGCAGGGCAATGTTAAAACCGATAGGGCCGTAAAAAAAGCCCAGGCGGAAATGGAAACTGCCATAGAATCCATTGTTCCGGCGGCGGATGAAAGAAAGGAAGCCCTGCAAGTCCTGCGGGAGATTTTTATTTCCCCCTATGCCGTGGGATTGAAGAACTAAAGCCGTCCTAGAGATTTACCCTTCGGAGTGTTATTTCCCTTCCCTTTCGGGCCAGCGTGTCCCCCATCCTGATATGCCAAAGGTCAAGTAAAAGGTCAATTTATATGATTTTCGATAGTCATTATTGACAATGTTTCTTCTATAATATAAATCTATAGTAAGCTATAGTTATCTATAGCAAATACATTTTTTTGCTTCGCCGCCAGTAGGTGGCTCGGGTTCCGGTTTTGCTAGGTCGGTCGGCCTACGGCCTCACTCCCACGCAAAACTTCCGCCACATTTTGTCGGCCTTGGAAATGCTTCGTATTTCCCTATCCGGGCCGCCAAAACGTCATACGTATCACGGCTCACGGCATGGGATTAATGGTGAAGGGCTTTTTCCTTTTCAGCGCCTAGGCGTGACAAAAAGTGGGACAGCTCGCGAGTTTCGTTACGTTCGGCGGAATTTCTCTGCGCTCTGCCCCATGGTTGGAATTTCTGGCGCCAACTCGCCCCGCTAACGTTAGGGGAAGCTCCGAAGGATTTTGCGTCTTTTTTCACCCTAACCCCGTATACGGCAGATAGTATATCAGACGCACCATTTAAGTTTCAAAAAATCCCGTAATACTAATTTTTATTTTTGGCTTTAAGTTTTCTTGCAATGGGTGGGCTTCAAAAGGTCAGTTATACGTGAGGGGCTAATTGCGTAATGTATATGCCATCGCCCTAATCCGTTACCTCTTTCCTAAGATCCTTTGCTTATGGTACTATGGGGTATGAATAAACGCACGATCCGGGCGGATCTGCTCTTATTGCTGACCTCTTGTATCTGGGGCTTTGCCTTTGTCGCGCAGCGCAGCGGCATGGAATATGCCGGCCCCTTTACGTTTAATGGGATACGCTTTATCCTGGGGAGTGTTTCCCTCCTTCCCCTTATTATCGTAAGAAAAGTAACCGGTGAATCAGATAAACCCGCATCAATGCCAACCTCCACAGGAGCGGGAAAAAGAGCTTGGATAGGCTCTTCTTTACTGGCAGGAACTTGTCTCTTTATCGCCGCCTCCCTGCAACAAATAGGGATTATTTACACTACCGCGGGACATTCCGGGTTTATCACCGGGCTGTATGTGGTGTTGGTCCCTATATTCGGTATAGCTCTGAAAAGAAAAACCGGATTACCTACCTGGATCGGCGCGGTATGTACCCTCGGAGGGCTTTTTTTTCTCAGTACAGCAGGGAATATGAACGCCATCAATTTCGGTGACGGGATTACCGCGGTGGGGGCCATTTTCTGGGCCTTCCATGTCTTAGTGATTGATCGATTGGTACAAAAAGTCGATCCGCTCATCCTTTCAGCAGGACAATTTGCCTGGTGCGGTATCTGTTCCCTGGTCCTCGCCTACATGGGTACCGAATCCTTCTCTCTTGGGGCTATGGTACAGGGACTGGTTCCTATCCTTTACAGCGGATTAGGGTCTGTGGGCATCGCCTATACCCTCCAGGTGGTAGCCCAGCAGGATGCCCCTCCTGCCCATGCCACGATCATCCTCTGCCTGGAGGGGGTCTTTGCCGCCATAGGGGGATGCCTCATCCTGGCTGAGCCTTTGGGTCCATGGACGCTCGTGGGTTTCACCTGCATGTTCTGCGGCATGGTCGCCACCCAGTGGGAGCTCATCGCCGGGCTTGCTAAGGCTTCCTAAATGGGTAAGCGCATCGATCTACTTCCCCAGGACCATCAGGTACGGCTTTTTACCAATGACCGGGAAGGGATCTTTCTCCGGCGGCCCAACCGTTTCCTTATTATCATTCAGGACGGCGCTGAAGAACTGGCATGTCACTGTCCCAATCCAGGACGGCTCATAGAATTCCTCTTTCCTGGAGTCCGGATGATCCTGGAAAAACGGCGTCTTCATCACGATCCTGAGGCTTCAGAGAAAACGGCCTTAGTGAAAGCTGGTTTCAAGCCCAAGACCCACTGGACCATCGGGGGGGTGTATTACCGGAATAGGGTGGTTCCCCTTTTTGCGGCCCGGGCAAATCGTGCAGCAGAAGGTCTGATCCTGGAAAAAATCATCCCCGGTCTCAAGGAAGTCCATGCTGAGTATACCGCCGGTTCTTCCCGGTTTGATTTCATGGGACTTGATGCAGAAAACAGGCCCCATCTGATTGAGGTGAAGGCCTGTTCTCTGGTGGAAAACCGGGTGGCTATGTTTCCCGATGCGCCCAGTACCCGGGCTTTGAAGCACCTGGAAGAACTAGCCGCCCTTACCAACCAGGGGTATTCCGGTCATGTACTTTTTGTCATTGTCCATGGCAAGCCCCAGGTGTTCATCCCAAACCTGCATACGGATCCCCTCTTTGCCGCTGGGCTCAGCCGGTATGGAGTGGCAGCAGGTCCCCAAGACCAGAATAGCTCAGGGATAGGAAGCCCTGGATCCGGTAAAGTACAGATTCACGCCAGCCTGCTTCGATGTAACCCTCAAGGGGAGGCTGTGTTGGCCGCTCCCTATGTGCCGGTGGATCTCCGTCATGGAGCATTAGCCGAAAGCAACCGGGGGAATTACCTGATAGTCCTGGAAGTGCCCCAGGAAAAGAGCCTTCAGGTTGGCTCCTTGGGAACCTATACCTTTGCCCCAGGCTGGTACGTGTATACCGGGTCTGCGCAAAAGCATCTATCCCACCGGGTCAACCGGCATCTGCGAAAAATTCGAAAACACCTGCATTGGCATATTGATTATCTTACCCCTCATACCAGAACCATCAAAGCCCTGCCTATCATGTCCTACCAGAACCGGGAATGTGAGCTTGCCCGAAACCTCGAGGCCCTAGGAGGAAAGGCAATCCCCGGGTTTGGCTGTTCTGACTGTCGCTGCAAAAGCCATCTCTTTTATTTTGCCGGCCCGCCTATGGGAAACTGGGCCTTTGTGGAGTTGCTGCTCCGGTATAGAGCGGGCTTTGCATGAAGTACCTTTGGGGCAGCAGACTGTTCCATCCCCAAAACTTACGCCATGAAAAGCGCCGGCCTTAGCGGGATCGTACTACTCCCTGACGTTTACAATAGGGGTAGATCACGCAGCGGGAACAAAAAGGACTTACCGGTCGGCAAAGACGCTGGCCATAGAGCACCAGGAGGGAATTGATACCCTTCCAATATTTTCGAGGAAGGGCTGCTCTGAGGGCGGTTTCAGTCTGTTCAGGATTGGCAGATGAAACCCACCCAAGACGGTTACTGATCCGGTGTACATGGATATCTACACAGATCCCCTCTAAGTCAAAGGCTTCGGTCAAGACCAGATTCGCGGTCTTTCTCCCCACTCCCGGGAGGGCCAGGAGTTCCTCCATCGTTGCCGGTACTTGATGGTGGTAGCGTTCGATGAGGATGGCTGCGATTTTCTTAAGCTGAGCTGCCTTAGTCCGATAAAACCCTGCAGGATACACGAGGCGGGCAACTGCTTCCACCGGCAGGGCCGCCAGGCTTGCTGGATTTGGGGCCTTTTGCAAAAGGGCCTGGGACACGGTCAGGGTTACTGCATCCTTGGTACGAAGACTGATGATAGTGGAAACCAGGATCGCCCAGGGATTCCGCTGATACTGTTCCGCTACCGTGCTTACCGCAGGTTCTTCTGACCCAGGACCTGCTGGGGTTTCCCCCAGGGACGGTTCTTCCCGAAGCTCCTTCCGCCATGCTTCTAAAGCTGTAACAACGAGATCCCAGGGAGGGGTCGTAGGGTTTGTTTTCATAGTATAGTACTCTTGTACCCTAAAACTCCATAAAAATATAGGGTCCAGCGGCTTTGCTTGAGTGCGGGTTATAGGAGGTTTGGTGAAAACGTTAATTAAGAAAGGGGGATTAGATTAATACGGTTGGGGAAACAACCATATAGGCATCCATACCCTAGGGATAGGAGATGAGTCGTGAAACTCCGTATGCCCTAAGGAACATCAGGGGCTTGTTATAGCCTATAGGGGAGTCAACAGGACGGGGTATTGCTGGAATTGAAATGCCCGGTATGCTTTGCTTCATACCCATTGTATAAAAGATGTTTCATTATCTTATAAGGAATTAAAGATTTATATGCGCTGATCTAGCTGACTGTGTTGACAATTTTTGGTTTTCTCAGCATGGTTACTACTATGTTAAGTAGTTCTCCAAGTATCCATAAAGTTCCTGAAGAATACCGGCAGATCGCAGAGGCCCTTTTTCCATCTAAAGGATTTCCGCCAGAGGGAGGACCCCATATCGAAGCTGCCAAGGCTTTCGCCGGTATTTTGGGGATCGCTGCGGATTATACCCGCCTTTTGGAAAGTACGAGCGCCACCTCCCCTCCGGTTAACGAGCATTATGAGATACCCCATTTCTTAACCCATTTTCAGAATAATCTGGATCTTTTGATTCAAAAAACCTGGGTTGAAAAGGCCGATGAAGGCTATAAAGAACGGCTACAAGATCAGATACCCCCTTTTATCGCCGCCATAGAACAAGAACAGTACCAGAAAGCCCTAGCGGATTTCAGCCGTGTCCTGGAGGAACTGGCCTATCTGTTCTTCGGCGCCCAGAGCCATAAAGAAGACTTTACCGAGTATACCTTTCGCATTGATACCCAGATGGGGCTTTTCTGGTGGTATGGAGGACAGATTGGCCTTCTGCAAAAGCTCAACCAGGACCGCCCAGTGGATCCTGAGTGTCTGAAAGCTATTCTCTTCATCGGCCTATGCTACTTAACCAATTTTTAATTCCTTTCCCCACAAGTTCATAAGGAGGACCGTATGGGTGAAACCAAAGACCTGGTTGTTTCTGTTTCTCATGTTACTACTGCCTCTGCTGCAGAGGAGGTCAAACCTGGTTGCGTTATGCCTGCGAATTTCATCGCGGACTTTATTGCTGAAGACCTCCGGAGGGGCCGCTATACCTACGTGCATACCCGGTTCCCTCCAGAACCCAACGGCTGGCTTCACATCGGCCACTGCAAGGCCCTGATGGTGGACTTTTCCATGGCCGGGCAATTCGGGGGAAAATGTAACCTCCGCTTTGACGATACCAACCCGGAAAAAGAGGATATCTCCTATGTAGAGGCGATTAAGCGGGATGTCCGGTGGCTGGGGTTTGACTGGAAAGACCGGGAGTATTACGCTTCGGATTATTATGAGTACCTCTATGAGCTGGCGGTGAAGATCATCAAGAAGGGTAAGGCCTACGTGGATGACCTTTCGGAAGCGGCCATAAGCGAATACCGGGGAACTGCCGTGGAAGACAAAGCCGCCATCACCCATACCCCACCGGGCAGGAACAGCCCCTACCGGGATCGGACCGTGGAGGAGAACCTGGACCTGTTCGCCCGGATGCGGCAAGGGGAATTCCCTGACAGTGCGAAAACCCTCAGGGCCAAGATCGATATGGCAAGCCCGAATCTGCTCCTGCGGGACCCGGTGATGTACCGAATCCGCCGGGATACCCACTACCGAACCGGGACCTCCTGGTGTATCTACCCCATGTACGATTTCCAGCATCCCCTTTCAGACGCCAAAGAAGGGATCACCCATTCCCTATGTTCCTTAGAATATGAGATCCATCGGCCCCTGTATGAATGGTTTATCCGGGAAGCAGCGGTCTTTCCGTCCCGGCAGATTGAATTTGCCCGGCTGAATCTCACCTATACGGTCCTTTCCAAACGGTATCTCCTCAAGTTGGTCCAGGAAAAGTACGTGACCGGCTGGGACGATCCCCGGATGCCCACCATTGCCGGGCTGCGGCGCCGGGGCTATACCCCGGAAGCGTTGCGGAGTTTCATTACCCAGATCGGGATCGCTAAAAACGACAGCGTGGTAGACATGGCGTTTTTGGAATACTGCCTGCGGGAAGACCTGAACAAGCGTTCCCAGCGGGTTATGGCAGTGCTCAGACCCTTGAAGCTCACTATCGAAAATTGGGAACCCGGTAGAACAGAGGAACTGGAAGCGGTGAACAACCCTGAAGACCCCGCTGCAGGCAGCCGGGGAATTCCTTTTTCCCGGGAACTGTGGATCGAGGAAGAAGACTTTGCAGAAGTCCCCCCGCCGAAATACTATAGGCTCTATCCCGGTAACCGGGTGCGCTTGCGTTACGGCTACATCATTACCTGCACGGGCTTTGATAGGGATCCGGTTACCGGGAAGATTACCGGGGTACGCGGTACCTATGACCCGGAAACCCGAGGGGGTAATGCGCCGAACAACCGGAAAGTGAAGAGTACTATTCATTGGGTATCCTGTGCCCATGCCATTCCTTTGGAGGTGCGCCTCTATGACTACCTCTTTAGGGTGGAGCGGCCCATGGAAGTTCCCCCGGGATATTCCTTTATAGATATGCTCAATCCCCAGTCCTTGGAAGTGATTCCTAGGGCCTATGGCGAACCCTGTCTCGGAGAAGCTGTTCCCGGGGACCGCTACCAGTTTGAGCGGCTCGGTTACTTCGTCCTGGACCCGGATACCCAGGAGGGAGGGGGAAAGAAAAAGCCGGTGTTTAACCGGACCGTGGGTCTACGGGATACTTGGAACAAAATCAAGGAAAAGCACAACTGCCTAAAGGACCTGCCAGTCCGCGAGAGTCAGGAGAGAGCTTATGATACGGAGAAAACGGATTTTTGAAATTCTTGAACGAGGCATGCCGGGGGATACGGCAAGCATTGTAGTTGACTATGGGATCATCATTGTCATTGTGTTTAACATTGCAGCGGTGATTATCAGTTCCTTTAATGATCTGCCGGACCTGCTGAAACAGGGCTTAACCATCTTTGAGTACATCTCCATTGCGATTTTCACTGTAGAATATGGCTTACGCGTCTTGACCGCTCCCTACAAATATCCAGACTCACGCTTTCCTTATCTCCGGTATATCACGTCCTTTATGGCGGTGATCGATCTCTGCGCCATCTTACCTTTTTACTTGCCCTTTATCGTAGGGGTGGATCTCAGGATTCTGCGGATCCTGCGCTTGTTCCGGCTTCTTCGGATCCTCAAACTAAACCGGTACAATAACGCCGTGGAAGTCATCGCCCAGGTGTTCAAAGGGGAAAAAGAGAAGATCCTCACCACCGTCTTTATGACCGGCTTAATGCTCTTACTTGCTTCATCGGTGATGTACTATATCGAAAATACCGCGCAGCCGGACAAATTTCCCAATATCATCGCTACCCTCTGGTGGGCAGTAGCAACCCTTACCACGGTTGGGTACGGTGATGTATATCCGATTACCAACATCGGAAAGGTCTTGAGCGGGGTGATCGCTATTTTAGGCATAGGCCTCGTGGCCCTCCCTGCAGGGATCATCAGTTCCGGCTTTATCAAGGCCATAAGCAAGGAAGAACAGGCCGCGAAGGAAGGAACTCCGAAAGAAAGTAGTCCAGGGACTAAACGGGTCTGTCCCCATTGTGGCAAAGAGATCGAATAAGGAGGAACCTTTGTTTTTTACGATTAAGCAGGTATCAGAGAAAATGGCTTTACCGCCCCATGTTTTACGCTACTATGAAAACGAGGGCTTGTTACCCAGTATCGCAAGAAGCCCTGCGGGAATACGCCGGTATTCGGAACAGGATATGGAATGGCTCGGCCTTATTTGCTGTCTTAAAAATACCGGTATGTCCATCAAGCAAATCAAGCATTTTGTTGCATTGAGTTTGGAAGGGGATAGCACCTTAAAACAGCGCTGCGCTCTGCTGCAGGAACATAAAAAAGAGGTGGAAAACCAAATTCAGGAGATGCAGCGGTATTTACAGAAGGTTACCCATAAGATCGAATACTTTACCGAACAGTATACAAAGGTGGAGTTGACCGGTGTATCCCCGAGGTCCAGGTCAACTGCCCCAGAAACAGGATAAACCCCGAAGATCCAGGGCAAAAAACTCCTGGAAAGACCTGAGCGTCCCCACCTTCAGCAATGTGCTCTGTAGGTATCCTGATGCAGTGAGCTTAACACGGTTCATACTCATTGCACCAGCTTCCTTATTCTACTTTCCCGGTTTGCCGCCACCGTTCAATGCGATCAAAGGCGGTATTTAAACGGGCGGACTTTTCAGTGGCCTTTTTCATATTCCCCGGATGCCCTGCATGGCGGTCAGGATGGTGGATTTTGAGGAGCTTTTTATAGGCAGCCTTACAGGCTTCTGGGGATGCCCCCATAGACACCCCAAGCTCCGCAAAGTCCTGCCTCAGGGATTCGGGAACTGCTGAAGCAGGTTCATGGCGTTTAAACTCCGATGCAGTAGAACCCCTTGCAGTGTTTTGGGCACGGAAAGTACCGGCACCAAAGGAGGAACCCTCCTTTTTACCGGGCTTCCTCTGAAGATACTCATCCAGTTCTTCAAAGGCCGCTTTCATATCCGCATCCTCCCAGGGCTGCCGGCGGTTTTGCTTTCGGCTTTGGAAGGAATCTTCCCAGGGCTCTTCTGCTTCATCATTAAGATAACTTCTTATCACGTCTCCAAGACGGTCAATAATTCCCATAAACCTAAGTTTACTCGGTTCCACAAGAAAAAAAAAGCAGAATACGACGAATAGGCCCTTACGCTATGGACAAAACCGCTTTGTTTCACTCAGGGCCAATCCCTCGTGTGGAAGGATAACCTGCCTTATACACCCCGGATCCAGGTTAATTCATGCTTATTATGATACAAATGAACCACCTGACTACCGGGAATGGCCGCAAAACGCCGGGTGGTTTCAAAATCCGGTTTCCCCTGCATCTTTATGGTACAAATGAAGTTACTGCATAAGCCGGAATCAAGCCACCGCTGGATCCATTCGTACAGTCGAGGGGGATAACAGATCACATCGCAGAAAAGCCATTCCAGCGGCCCCAGGTCTTCGGGCTTGAGGGTGAAGGCGTCATGCCTTATCCAGCGGACCCCTGGCATGGCTAGAATCCGATCCGCCAGGGGAGCCCGGTCTACGGCACTCACCTTTGCTCCGAGCCGAGCCAATGCCCAGGTCCATCCTCCAGGACTGGCTCCCGCATCCAGGCAGCGATCCCCTGGTCCCGGCCATTTTCGGAGCCGGACTAGGGCTTCCCAGAGCTTGAGATAGGCCCGGCTTGGGGGACCCTCCTTATCTTCTTCAAAGGTAATGACCCCCCTGGGAAAAGGACTCGAACAATGAGCCGAAGCGATCAGGGTATGGGCATCTAACAGGGTCCACGCCCCTACAGGGGTATGAGGTACAGACCACGGGAAAGGCCGGGGTTTAGCGGAAAGGAAGGGTAATTGGGATTGCATCAAAGCACCCCGGCGAAATTGGGTAAATAAGGTGGGGGCCCAATTCCGCTGTATATCCCGCAGCGCAGCCGCAGCCTCGGTAATTGAACCAAAGGTAAGCTGAAACGGGGCAAGCCAGATATTCTGATTCCAGAAACAAGAACCTTGCCCTATGCTCGCAGTATCTTCCAGGTAATACAAAGGACCCCAGGATGCTGTGTCGATCCCTAATTCCGCTTGCAGGTGATCTGCAAATGCAGGAAGCCCCTCGTACACCTGACCGGTAAGGGGAGTAAGCATCATGTCTTCTTAGGGGTCTCAAAGAAGCATGGAGTATATAAAACAAATAGAGAAAACGTATAGAGCCTATTTTATATCGACATATCGAGTACTGGATTAGAACGCCAGGTAAGATAATCTACATAACATTCAAATTGCTTTCCTTTAGGAGACTCCACCACCATAAAAGCCGCTTCATAACAATCCTCCCCGGAGTGAATCCAGCGGGATTCAACTAACAATTCAAAGTTACCGGTTTTTACCACCGGTTCAGGGATAATCTGAATCTTATACTGAGTATGGAGTTGTATAGCTATAGGCGTGGCGCATTGTATACGGCATCCGGTAATACTGAGATCTTTTAACACCATAGTTCCCTCAAAAACTTCGGGAATACGAGCCTGCCCCAGGGTATGATATCTGATATCTTTTCGTCTTTCTTGCATAATGCTCATTATGGGTAAGGAGGGGTAACTTCGTCAATGAGGCTGCCAGGGCCTTGAGCCGTGCCTAAGCCGGGAACAAAGCGCAGTCTGCCTCTTATGGGGCCGGGGCTATGACGCTTCATTCTTTGAGACGGACCACGCCTTTTGCGGCCCGGTAAAGCACTTCCCCGTCCTTTGTATTGGTTAGGATGGTCCACAGGATATAGGCGGTTCCGGTGCCGCCTTTTGCAGTAATTTGCCGGTATATGAACTTCCAGCAATACCCAACGGAATACCGTTCTTTATCGAGGTTCGCCCACTAAAGTTCCCACATAAGACCGGGAATTCTGCTTATGGATTGGGTATTGGTGATTTCATAGATAATGCCGCTATAGGTATATGCAGATGAATCAGGATGATCCCCTTCATAAGCTTGCATTACTTCATCGAGACCGGCAAAAAACGCAAGGTTTGAGGAAGCAGCAGTCAATCCCGTTTTTTTACCCATATATTCAAGCTCCTGGGCGGTGTGGGGATACAGGCCGCCCGGTTCCATAGTACAAGCGGAAAAGACCAAACCGGAGAGTAACCACACGCCGAAAGGCAATGCCGGAAAAACCGCCCTGATGGTTACGCTGCGCCGTCCCGCCTAAAACTGGCGGATGGCGCGGACATACAGTGAATGACCCCTGTTTTCTTCATTCTGTTCGCCATTGCTAAAATTCTGCGCAATGAATTCCCCCATCCATAATCAGAGGAAGTCCAGTATGAACCGCTTTGAAAGCCGCCCAAACTCTTTGCCTTGAGGTTTTTGTATATCAGATCAAGCTCGCCTTTACTCGGCAAAAACCAGTCGTCAAATCCGCCATATTCATAAGCCTCAGCCACTTGCGCTGCCTTCATGATTTCCCCCTCTTGGTTAAGAAGCTCAACGATAAGTTGGGTGTTTCGCTTCCCGTTCCCTATATCATTGATGGTACCATTCACATCCTTTCCTCCTGAACCCCGTCGCCCCAGGAGATCCCTGATTCCGGTTCCCTGTTCCTGGTAGCCCCTATGCCCGGTACTTTTAGCTGGAAAGTTCTCCATAAGCGCTACGCCCCTTTAGAGGGTATATTTCTCGCGAGCCCAGAACAGCCGGTGCTGGAACTAAACCAGCGGCGGTTTTATCCTTTTTCCGTAGACCTAGGACTGGTGCAAGGCCGTTCTCCAGAACTCTGGTTTTCTTGGCA
>JAITAI010000088.1 GCA_031284195.1 Treponema sp. | reverse complement strand
ATCACTATCCGGTCAGAGCTTATCCAAAGTCCGCTTAGCCTCTTCCTTAGTTTTTGTGTCGTTTTCAAGTCCCCCTACCTCCATCACCCTTTCCCCGCTTCCCCGGTATAAGCCACACGCTGTTCTTCCTTCCTCCCCCCTCCCTCCAAAACTCGTCTGTTTCTAGGCAGTCATACTGATGTTCTTTCGCTTTTATCGGGTATTTCATCGTGGTGAACACTTTTAAGACCGTGGTGCTGCTGATTTTCAGTACGGCCCTGATCTCCCAAATGCCTATTCCCCGAACTACCTTAATTTTTATCGTGTTTCCCCTGAAAGGGTTCCCCCATAGGTATGTTCATGGGTACCGATAAACGGGCGTTCACAGTCTTTACAACGGTAATTTGGTATTCCCTTGTTTTTTTCCCGTTTCTGATTACTGTGCCACTATGGCACTGGGGGCATGTGATTGCTATGGTTATTTGCATAATCTCATAGTATCTCTCGGTGTTCCGGTTGTCTTTACTCCCCCATCATACTTTGTAGTTCACCACTATCTGTTTTAGTATCTCATGATGAACTTGATGAACTGGATGAACTGATGGAAAAAACTTGTTAACATCGCCTCTGAGGACATAATATTTCCCCCATTGCCGTTTTGCTTACCGTACACCATGTAATGTGTACTACATCGCCGTATGGGCCCAAGTCCCACTCGGCAGGTAAAACTACCATTAATAAATCGTTTTTCAAAAACCGGTTCTATTACCTGGCATAACGCGTAATGGATAACCCGATCATGGAACGCCAGAGTGGAAATAAGCCGCCTCTTGGGATCGACAACAAAGAACTACCTCTACTGCGGTCTATATTGGTCATATATCTGATACATCCCATCAATCATACGGGACACCGATTCTTTCCGTATCCTGGCTTTGAGAAGGTATATGATACCTTCCTCAGTAATACCCGCGCAGACCCTCGCCTTCAATGTTTTTCTTCATGTTTTATCGACGGGTCTGTCAAACTGAATATGTAGGAAAAATGCAAAGCCTTCAGTTCGTCAAAGTCATAACGCTTGATCGATTCCTCGCTGAAAATTTGCTCATCCAGCGCAACCGGAATGAGCAGGTACTCCTGAGTATAGGCGGTCGAACCGATAGTACGTTTCAGTTTGGCAAACCGCGATGCCGGAAATTGGTCTTTCCATGTCGGCTTCCCCCGTTCATCTGCAGGGTATTTGTACGTTTTAACCGAGTTGATTTCGTCGGTCCCTTTTTCTAAGGTACTGGCAACACACTGCGTATTGTAGCCACCATCACCGTGGAATATCCCTCGGCACGCGCAGGGATTAAATCCTGCATGATCTGTTCCACCGACTCCAGTACAAACTTTTGACTCCGCGCCCGTTTACGGCTCTGAATATCGTCCACCTTCACATGATCAGGTCGGTGGGGCCCGTGCACGAAGCCCCGCGGGTCTTGTCCCATTGAAATCGCCCGGATTCCTAGGGTTTTACCGCCACAGTTCGGTACATTCACCGGCCGCTGATTGTACATGAGTTCAAGCAGGATACGTCCCGTGAAGAGGGCAGACTTCTCCTTATTGTACGCGGAAAGCAGCATGAAGTTCCGCTTCCCCGAAACGCCATGAGTAACACCGGCTCGCTCTCCATGAGCCTGACTTTTTCCCACTCTTGGTGGAATGATGCGTTACCTGCCGGAACATACTCAGGAAAATAGGTGTAGCCAAACTCCCACACCCTAGCTTCACCCCGTTCTTTCCGTTCCGCTTTCGCCCGTTCTGAATTATTCAGAAACAGGGGATGGCTGAGTAGTTCTACTTTCAGTTCGTTCTATGCGGTTTCAAGCTGTCTTAAGGTCTTTCTTTCACGCATGTAACTTCCCTTAAAACAACCCTTTACTGGTTGAGTGATTCACCGGTTCCTGATAGATACCGTACCAACGGATTCCATCTCCCTTTTCAATTCAGGGCGGTTCTCGGCAAGCCACATATTGGCAACCTTGATGAGATCGGTTATAGCCGATAAATACTGACACGCATTCACTTTTCCGGTTATCTTCTTCAGATTCAGTACGGATTTTAATATAACATTACCCCTGTCCCTGTCAAGATGCAATAGAAATGACCTCTTCTTCAGGCAACATGAACGTCTGATTGACCTTTTTGGGTATTGATATCTCCTCAACAAGGCGAATTTTTTCTTTCCACAGGATACTCAGGCTGCCGTCCAGTCTGATCCGTACGATGACTTTGTTTGAGCCGGGGCAGGACCGTATTGGTCTTGAGGATCTGAAACCGGTGGCGTTCAAACAGGACTGCATAATCATTATCACTGTCCGTTCATGCTCAAAACACAGGATGCCCTTCATGTCTACCGTGAGTGGTACATGGGCGTCCGCCGGGTCCGCTATAGGCCGACAGAACTTCCCGTTTATCTTCGGGAGATAAGTTTCCTCAAGAAACCGGTTCGCCGCCACTATCGCTGAAATCCCCGCAAGCCGCAGTTCTTTCACCAGTCGGTACTGATCCAGCCCGTGATTCCATTCTATCCACTCCTTCACCTGCGGCCTGTTTACCTGGATAACTTCTATCCCAGCTTCTCACAGGCCCTACCAAAATGACTATTCGGCCTGGTTATTCTCTGCAAAAGTTCAGCGTCCGCCAGCTTCCGTACCAGCCCAAAGGTGTTTTATGGCGCAGTACGGCGCCTGAGGTATCCTGTATTTCCTTATCCAATAAGATAATACCGTCATCGCCCCCACCACTCCGTTAAGCCAGCCGTGGTGGCTCCCATCAAACTGGGGTATCCCAAAACAGACCCTCCGTTCCCGCCTACTTCGCTATGCGCGGTAACAAAACCTCTGGAACTGAAAAGCAATACAAAGATCCCCCAAAAGGTTTAACCTCATTGAGCATACCCTGTATCGTGGATAATTCAAAAGAAACCCCCGTACTCCCCATCTTACCTTGATCTTTTACGGGAATACAAATATTGGCGACTAACACGTTCTAGCCTTCTATGAAATCTACCGAAGGATCAAATATAAACTCTTCACCTGAAGTTATTTGCATGACCACATCAAATTCAAACACCCGGATAGCCTCTAACTGAGGGTCTTCAGGTCTAGATTCCCCGGTTAATATAGGGTTTGCAAGCAGTACTTACCTCTTGAAATACTCGCGTCGTTGTTCAAACGGTATTTCTTATAACCTTCCGTTATCTTGGTGATGATTCGTGTTACACCCATAATACGGTTCAAACCATTTGCTTATTAGTTCACCGGTCTGTGCAATACTGTACGCCTGCTCATCAGCTAGGCGACTGATTTCCCGCTGAGATAGGAAGATGGTAGCCTCCGCTGGCAGTCCGATACCGATGAGGTTGAAGATACTGATGGCCGTTATCAGTTTAACGCTGATTTTCATAAGACACTCCTTTTACGATCAAAATGAACACAGCCTATAGGATAAAGAGAACCGAACCTACCGCGTCCCCCGCATATATCTGTATAAAACTAGGGGTATAATAAACGGACGGTACCTGAATTGGTAAACAAAAAGTTTAGCAGGGCTTATCTAGAACACCTCATGAAGCGTCGAAATAGTCAAGCGTCGCATGAATACGCCCTTTGTAATAGGATGTTAGAATATACGCAAAAATAAGAGCTATTCAGAATAAAGCCAGGATGGATCGGGATAAGATTTCGCCATATTATACGGCGTACGCAAACTTCATCGGTCCTTGATAGTTTCGTGCTTTTTTCTCATAACCCACGAGCAGTTTCCTGAATCCCGTTCGTCCTTGCATGACCTACCTCCAGCCCATTGCGGAACTCTCTACCACACCATACGCGGGACACCTCGGTCAGCATGGAAATGCAGATACCCTTTCACTCGGCCATTGGTAACCACTAGGGACCGGACGTTGACCGTCCTATCCATTACCGCCATCTCTTCGCTGAATGAGAAGCCCCCCTTACCTACCGGTCATATACCTCAAGAATCATTTTCAGATACCGCCACCCTTCGTTCCTCTGCAGGTACATTAGGTCAAAACCCCCTTGCTCACCGGGTAACCCAGCCGTAACGTTACGAGTAAGGGTATTTCCCCAGGCCCCTCCTGATTTGCATCATATACCTTGATTTTTGGACACCTCCTCCCCTTGAAAACCTCGACGAAGCGGGGCTGATCTGTTATTTTGTATTTATGCACCTTATTATGAATATTCTGAGCGGTATCACCGGGATATACATGATCCTCATCTTCATCCGGATCATGCTTACCTGGTTCAGTGGGGCCCAGTACGGCAGACCTATGGAGATTTTAAGTAGTATCACGGATATCTACCTCCGGTGGTTTCGGCGTTTTCCCGGCTTGCAGGTCGGTTTCCTGGACCTCTCTCCTATCGTCGCTATGGCAGTGTTATCCCTGGTCCATAACCTTTTTGCTACGCTCGCCCGGTATGGCCATATCCGTCTGGGTATGATCCTGGGAATGCTCCTCTCTTCCCTGTGGTCGGCAGGATCCTTTATCCTGGGATTTTGTATCGTTATTTTGGTCATCCGGTTTATCGCCTACCTGACGAACCAGAACATCGTAAGTTCCTTTTGGGGGATAATCAATACCATATCCCAGCCCATTCTCTACCGTATGAATAGGTTCTTGTTCCGGGGTAGATTGGTCCATTACCGGACCGGGCTCCTCACCGCCATCGGGGTCTTAGTGGCCCTGATGATTGGTATGAAACTCCTCGTAGCGGTGGCAGTATCCCTCTTATTTCAGTTGCCGATCTAAACCGATTCAAGAAAAGAAAAGAGAAACATGTTTCTCCGGGAACTTACCATGTCCATGGATGCCATTAAAGGGATCGGTCCGGTTGCTATTCATGCCCTTGCCAAGAGGGGGATATGCAGTGTAGAAACCCTCCTCTGCCATTATCCCCGAACCTGGGAGGATAGGAGCCGGCACATACCCTTCAAGGACTTTAGTTCTTCCCCGGTATGTACCGTAGTGCAGGTCATCGCCCGAGACTGGTTTGTTAATTCCCGGACCGGCAAGAAAGACCTCAAGGTCTATGTGGAAGATGCCAGCGCCCGGGGGGTCTTGGTCTGTTTCAACCAGCCGTTCATGGAAAAAAAGTTGGTGATCGGGAAGTATTATTGGCTCTGGGGTACGTTCCAGCACAAATTCGGCGAACTCCAATCGTCATCTTTTGAAGTAGAAGCCGTGTCTGCAGGAACCGGATCCGAAGTTATCCTGGATCATGCTGCAAGCCTTTTGGAGGAAGCCCCAAGCCGGTACTTTGGACGCATCCTGCCGGTGTATCCCTTGAGCGAAGGCCTTACTCAGAGTATGCTTCGCCGTTTCATTGAACAGGCTATATGCCAATATGTAAAACCTTTGGAAGACGAACTCCCCTGGTATCTTATGCAGCGGCATCAGCTCCTCCCCAAATCCCAGGCAATCAGGGCCATTCATTTTCCCCGTTCCCTGGCAGAGCTTGAACAGGCCCGGCAGACCCTCATATATGAAGAACTGTTCTATTTAGAAGTACTGGTAGGTAAACGCGCCCAGGAACGGCGTTCTACCCAGCGGGTTCAGCACGGTCTTTCAGTACCGGCCAGCAAGTCTGATACCTTGTTTCCCTTACAGCAACGCCTCCTGGAAGGACTCCCTTTTCCCTTAACTCCAGGACAGGTGGAAGTTATCAGCGCTATAAACCGGGACATGGACGGTCCCCATCCCATGGCCCGGCTTCTCCAAGGGGATGCGGGTTCCGGCAAGACCTTGGTATCCTTTTTTGCGGTTCTGCGGGGAGTGGAATTAGGCGGCCAGGCTGCCCTGATGGCTCCTACAGAACTCTTGGCCCGGCAGCATGAGGAAAACGCTGCCTGTTTTCTGGAACCTCTCGGAATACGGTCCGCGTTTCTCAGCGGAAACCTCAAGGCCGCAGGCCGCGCTCAGTTGCTCAAGGGTCTAGCCGCAGGGGAGATCGACCTCGTGGTGGGTACCCATGCCCTCTTTTCAAAAGATGTACCGTATAAAAATCTCCGCCTTGTGGTAATCGATGAACAGCATCGGTTTGGGGTGCTTCAGCGGCAAGCCATCATGGCCAAAGGGGATCATCCTGACCTGCTTATGATGAGCGCTACCCCCATACCTCGGACGCTGGCTCTTACGATCTTTGGAGACCTGGATATATCGATCATTCGGGATCTCCCTCCGGGAAGAAAGCCGGTTAAGACCCACCTCGCCCGGGTGTCTAACGAAGCTAAGGTGTACGATTTTATCCGCTATGAACTAGCCGCAGGGAGGCAGGCGTATTTCGTGTACCCCCTCATTGAAGCAGATGAACGGAAAAGCCTCAAAGATGCCCAGTCTATGGCCACCCGGCTGGCGCAACAGGTTTTCCCCCAGTATTCAGTGGCCTTGATTCATTCAAAACTGGACGAAGAGGAAAAGCGGCAAACCATGGAAGATTTCCGCAGCGGCGTTATCCGCATCCTGGTAGCTACGAGCGTCGTGGAAGTAGGGGTGGATGTACCTAATGCAAGCTGCATGGCGATAGAACATGCTGAACGGTTTGGCCTTGCTGCCTTGCATCAGCTCCGGGGCAGGGTTGGTCGAGGTGAGACCCAGTCTTACTGTTTTTTGGTCTACTCCGATTCCCAGACCGCAGGGGATGCCTCGGCGCTGCCCCCTACCGTGCTCACCGATGAAGGCAAAGCCCGGCTCAAGGTGATGCTGGAAAACACCAACGGCTTTGTTATTGCTGAAGAAGACCTAAAACTTCGAGGTCCTGGTCATATTACCGGAACCGAGCAATCAGGCTATCTCCCGCTAGGGATAGCGGATCCAATCCGGGATGTCTCTGTACTTGAACAGGCCCGGACCGATGC
>JAITAI010000087.1 GCA_031284195.1 Treponema sp. | reverse complement strand
AAGATCGTGGATTACCTGGCGAAAGAAGCCCAGATAATCGTCCGGTTTTCAGGAGGGGCCAATGCAGGGCATACCATTGTTATCGGGGATGAAGAGTACGCCCTGCACTTGATTCCCTCAGGGGTCCTGTATCCTGATAAAATGGTCATCCTCGGCGCGGGCATGGTGGTTGATCCGGCGGCCCTTTTTACAGAACTGGCCATGCTGGAAGCACGGGGCATTGATACCACGGGCCGGGTTTTTATTGCTGATCGGGCCCACTTGGTACTTCCCCGATACATTCAGATCGACCGGGAGCGGGATCAGGCCCGGAAAAAGCCCATTGGAACCACAGGCCGGGGTATCGGCATCACCTATTCCATGAAAAGCGACCGGGAGGGAATCCGTATCGCGGATCTCGCCTGGGAAGACAAGCTGGATGAACTTGAAACCGTGGATAAGGAATTTCTTACCCCCTACAGGGAAAAACTCCTGGATATGTCCATAGACCTTTCCGCCTACCTGGTCCACCGTAAGAACTCCCAGATCCTCTTTGAGGGTGCGCAAGGGACCCTTTTGGATCTGGATTTGGGAACCTATCCCTATGTGTCCAGCGGTATGTCCTGCGCCGCAGGAGCAGCAATAGGAGGCTGTGTAGGTCCTCGTGCCTTGGATAAGGTCCTGGGGGTCTTCAAAGCCTATACGACCCGGGTAGGGAACGGCCCCTTCCCGAGCGAATTCGACCCGGACTCTGAAGATGAGCTCTGCCGTTTTGTCCGGGATACAGGCCGGGAATATGGGGTTACTACGGGCAGGCCCCGGCGCTGTGGCTACTTAGACCTGGTGGCCCTACGCTACGCCTGTCTCACCAACTCCATTGATTCCCTGGTGATAACCCACCTGGATGTGTACGATACTTTAGAGGAGATCAAAGCCTGTATTGCTTACCGTATTGGCGACCGGATAGCGGAGCACTTTCCTGCTTCAGTTGAGGCCCTCAGCCATGCCAAGCCGGTTCTCCGTTCTTTTCCCGGTTGGAAGAAGTCCCTCTCTAATGCCCTGACTTACGAGGAATTTCCCCTTGAGGCTATGGAGTATATTGAGTTTATCGAGCGTTTCTGTGAAACCCCTATCGACATCGTCTCGGTAGGTTATGACCGCAAGGAAACCATCATCAGGAAAAGTCCCTGGACCCGTTCATAAGGGCAATGCAGAGAAACGATAATAATAGTACTAACCTGTCAAGGGTCAGACCTAGGCTAGGTGGAGGGTCAGACTTAGCCTAGGTCAGAAGCCTGTCCCGAACCGCCGAAACCGGTGAAGGGTTATACGACAGGGGATAATTGCGATACTATTATGCATAAGCTGAAGCAGTACGAGGAGACTATGGAGAAAATACTGATCCTTGATTTCGGGAGTCAAACCACCCAACTTATAGGCCGCAGGATCCGGGATATGGGGGTCTATACGGAAATTATCCCTGGGGATACCCTGCTCACGGATACCCTGTTTGCCGGTGTCCGGGGCATCATCCTGTCCGGTTCTCCTGAATCGGTATACATCCCTGAAGCTACGGTTCCGGATCCCCAGATCTACACCTGTGGCCTCCCCCTTTTAGGTATCTGTTACGGACTCCAGCGGATGACCGCGGATCTAGGGGGCTTGGTGGAGGCTCTCCCCCAACGGGAATACGGAGGTGTAGAGGTACAAGTACGGCTACCCGGGGTTGGTGAAGGTCTTACTGACCAGGCATGGAGGTTTTTTGCCGGTTTTGACCATGCCATCCCCCTTTCTCGTCTTATGGCAGAAAGCCCCGGGCCTTCATCCCTCTCCACCACGGTTACTTTTACCGCTTGGATGAGTCACGGCGATACCCTGACGCGACTTGCTCCGGGTTTCCGGGAATACGGGAGGAGCAGTACCGGCTTTCCCGCAGTGGTGATTCACCAGGACCAGGAAACAAGACCTTGGTTTGGTCTCCAGTTCCACCCAGAGGTAAGCCACAGCGAGCGGGGACAGGAGATCCTTGCTGCTTTTGTGTTTGGGGTGTGCGCCTGCGCTGCGTCATGGACCATGGAGCAGTACCTGGAACAGCTTAACCGGACTCTCGTAGAACAGGTTGGTACCAGTCCGGTGCTGCTCCTTATTTCCGGTGGGGTTGATTCTACCGTGGCCGGAGCATTGCTGCTCAAGAGCCTGAATCCTGAACAAGTACACCTCATGTATATGGATACAGGGCTTATGCGGAAAGATGAAACCAAAACCGTGCAAACCGCCCTGGAACGGCTCGGGGCTCGGCACGTGCATATCGTCCGTTGTGAAACCGCATTTTTGTCTGCCCTCAAGGGCGTGGAGGATCCAGAATCGAAACGTAACATTATTGGAGATCTTTTTATCACCCTCCAGGAACAGGAAGTTGCCCGGTTGGGACTGCCGGATTCTTGTTTCCTCGTCCAGGGTACCCTCTATACAGACCTCATCGAAAGCGGAAAGGGGGTCGGCAATAAGGCGCACCTCATCAAGAGTCATCACAATGTGGGGAGCCCCTTGGTGAAGGCTAAACGGAAAGCAGGCCTGATTATCGAACCTCTGGATAAACTCTACAAGGACGAGGTCCGCCGGCTTGGCCGCCTCCTTGCCTTGGAGGAGGAGCTTGTCCGTCGCCACCCTTTTCCCGGCCCCGGCCTAGCGGTCCGCATCTTGGGAGAAGTTACCCAGGAAAAATGCGATATCCTCCGGGAAGCCGACGCCCTCTATATAGCAGAGCTCAAAAAGCGGCGATCCCCCACGGGAGAACGGCTTTACGATGAGATATGGCAGGCTTTTGCAGTGCTCCTCCCCGTCCGTTCCGTAGGAGTCGCCGGGGATGTCCGTAAATACGGGTGGGTCCTTTCCCTCCGGGCTGTGGTCAGTACCGACGGTATGACCGCCGACGTGTATCCCTTCCCCATCAAGGATCTGCTGGAGATTTCCACCTTGATTACCAATACGGTCAAGGACATAGGCCGGGTTACCTACGATATATCCTCCAAACCCCCGGCGACGATTGAGTGGGAGTAGGAGGAGGATAACCAGGGAGCGCTTCATTGGTTTCTCAGGTTTCGCAAAACTTTTCTATAGCCTCAGGTTCTGAGAGACCTCGACTTTTTTGCTGGGTTTACAGGATACTGAGGGTGGAGGGTATTTATGAAGTATGTTATCATATCCGGGAACCCCAAGAGGACTGGTCTTTGTTATGCCATGACCGAAGCGGTCTTTCAAGGAGCAAAGGCAGGAGGAGCGGATCCGGAAATCCTGACCGTGGAGAAACTGGACCGTTGCCGGGTCTGTGGAGAAGGCTGGGGAAGCTGCCGTGAGCAGCACCGCTGCGCGTTTGGTACAGATGGGTTTGACACAGCCCGGGAAAGGGTAAAGGCTGCGGATCAGCTCTGTTTCATTACCCCGGTGTATTGGGGGGAAATGGCAGAGGCTCTGAAAGGCTTTTTTGACCGGCTGCGGAGATGTGACTTCGGGCAGCAGGGCGTTCTTGGGGGAAAGCAGATTTTGCTGGTTGCCTCGGCTGGCGGAAGCGGCAACGGCCTGCTTACCTGTTTGGAACAGATGGACCGGTTTTGCCGGCATACGGGAGCCGTCATTTTTGACTATATCGGCATTAACCGCTGGAATAAGGATTACAAGCAAAGCGCCCTATACGCAGCGGCCAAGGCCATGGCAGAGG
>JAITAI010000055.1 GCA_031284195.1 Treponema sp. | reverse complement strand
GTAACCAAGCCCTAGGGGGAATAGGATGAGCAAAAACTATACCTGGGATTACAATTTTTACATAATAAGGCAGGATTATCAGATACTTGGCAAGGTTATTGCTTGTAGGGGGGGGGGGGGGGGGTAGACTATAAGGGATAAATACCCCTGAGCCGTAAAGGCCCTTGTCGCTGCCAGGATTTTCATAAGCCCTAGTATAGGCCGTGCCCAAGAGAAATGTCAAGGAGTCTTGGATGGTTGTATTTTTTGGTCAAGCTGGAAAAAAACCGCTTCCCCAGGGGAACCTTCTTCAGACCCAGAACCAGGCTTAGTTTAGGTAGGATTTTCTCAAGGAGACGTCCCTCATGCCTTGCGAAATAAGGTACTCCCCTATAAAGAACTTTTAAATGCCCTTGTCCTGATTACCCTTAAAAAATACTTGCATGAGAATTAAGTATAATACATCATTATAACCTGTTCAAGGTATAACCCCAAAAAAGAAAAATCGAGCTTGTCGAAACCGTCATTTGTATGTATTATGGTAAAGTAATGAAGCATGATTCTATGGTATCAACGGTTAACCGTCGTATTAAGCAGGTTCGTGAAACCCTTAAACTTTCTCAGGTACAATTTTCACGGGTCATTTCCCTCTCCAGCGGGTATCTTGCAGGGGTGGAAGTGGAAAAACGAAAAGCTAACGACCGAATTATTAAGTTAATTTGTTCTTCCTTTAATGTGAATGAAACCTGGCTTAAAACAGGGGAAGGGGACATGTTCAGGTTAAACCCTGATGAAGAATGTACCAAACTGGTCAGTCTTTATAAGGAATTGAATCCAAAATTTCAAGACTATATTTTGAAACAGATAGATCTCCTTTTAATTATACAGGATCAGGATAAGCGCGCTTAATAAGCCCTCGCAGGTACCTAAGCCGATCTATCGTATCCAGAGGATTGTATGATTTGAGTGGTTTTCTTCAATTTTATGCTGTTGCTTGTACGCTTAGGAAGGTGTTTTGTCCCTGGTCAAGCAGTACCGTAAGTTTTATAAGGTGGATCGGTACTGCTGAGGGCTCAATCTATTCCAGTACGTTCTTAAATTGCTTCCGTAAAAAATAAAATACCCAAAGCCGGTAGGGGAACCCTAACCAGACTGCTGCAAATTCCGGGCAGCGTGATAGGGAGGCGTTATGGTATGCTTCAGCACGATTGTGATAGCTTCCCGATGCAAGCTACCGAAATATATCCAGTACAGTCTAAGGTCAATTCAACGAATCTCCCTGAAACACCTTTAGGAGTGAAGCGCCTAAGCATCCAGACTTCCTAAAGGTGCTTCAGAGAGCATCGATCCAAGGAGGGTTAACTATTTTCTTCCTCTGGACCGTAGTACACCGGCGGCGGCGGAGGTTCAGAGGCAGAGGCAGACGGAACCGGAGTCTCTTGCGGTACTACCTGAGGTGGCGGAATCACCTCCTCAGGGGGACGGAAGACCTTGATCCCTTCGTCGGGAAAACTTTTTTTCACCGCCTGCATGGCCTGCTCAATGCCCCGGGCTTCTTCTGCTTCGCACCAGATCACCAGGGCGAAGTTTTCCTCGGGCCATATCGCATCCCCCATACGGGGGCCCCGGGACCCAACCCCGAATACACTGGGGTATTTGGTGTAAAACTTGCCGACCCCTTCATGCTTCAAGGCTTCCATGATGTTGTCTTCTACTGAATGGTTCGCTACGATCTCAATCCGTATCATAATCCTGCTCCTGCCTCTCCAGACCAGGGATGGCCCAGGGGAATACCGGTTTTGGCGGACTGTACTGTTTGGGCCCGCTCTTGTTTCTTGCTTATCCCCGCGGCGATCCGTTCCCTGCGGGCTTCTGCCTTGGCCTTGCGCTCATCAGAACGTTTATTCATGATCGCATAGGTCGTGGGCATGAGGAACAAGGTCATCAGAGTGCCGAAAGACAATCCCCCCAGCACGGTTTTGCCAATGGGGGCTACGAGTTCTGAACCTTCCCCGGGGAAAAAAGCCATAGGGGCCAAGCCCAGAATTGTGGTCAAGGTGGTCATAAGGATAGGTCTAAGCCGATTCCCCGCAGCCTCTACACAGGCCTGATGCAGAGGAAGCCCCCGCTTGCGGAGCAAATTGGTGTAATCTACCAAGACGATACCGTTATTCACGATAACCCCCATGAGGACCAAAAGCCCTACTGCGGTGAGGATGTTAAAGGTCGTGCCGGTAATGAGGTAAATCGCCACAATCCCTATCACCGAGAGGGGTATAGTGAAGATAATGATGAAAGGGTCCTTGAAGGATTCAAAAAGGCTGGCCATGACCCCAAAGACCAGGAATATCGCCACCACCATGATAAGCACAAACCGGCTCATCATCCGCATCATATCCGCATTATCCCCGGCGTATTCGATGATTACATCATCCTCTGCAGGGATTTCCGCGGTAATCAAGGCACGAACCTGAGTTTCCAGGAGGTTTATCTTGGTACCTGGCGCGGCTCCTGCGGTTATATGGATAACCCGGCTCTGATTTTCCCGTCTGATGGTCATAGGCCCGGTTCCTTCCTGGTAGGAGGCGAAGTTGGAGAGGGGCACTCTGCCTGCCACTTGACTGTTTACGAAGATGTGATCCAGTGCAGGCCGGGTACTCCGGTCTGCTTCGGCTAAGACCAGCACCACATCGTAGTCATGCCCGCTGCTCTTGTACCGGGTGGCGGTGATACCATCTACTGCTGCCTTGATCTCGTTCCCCACGGTGTAGGTATTAAGCCCCAAGGCGTAGAGCCTATCCCGATCAATCTCAATCTCGATCTGGGGCAACCCATCCTGAAGGTCAACCTGGGGTTCTCTTGCTTCGGGAATCCGCTCGAGCAGGAGCCCGGCTATTTTGTCTGCTATAGCCTTGCCTTTCACCAAGTCATCGGTACGGATCACAATATCAATGGGATTCCCGCTCCCCATGCCCATACCGCCGCCGCTGCCCAAGGAAAAGGACACTCCGGGGAATTCGTTGAAATGGCTGCGCATTTTGGTCTTGATGGTATCGGCGCTGTCAATGCGTTTATCAAATTCCGGCAGGCTTATCCGTAAGGACCCGGCATTGCTGCTGCCTCCCATACCCATCATGCCCCCTCCCCCTGCGTTGAGCACCAGCCGTTCATAGCCCTGGACTTCCTTTTCCACGATGGCCTGGATCCGCTGCAATATCGTTTCGGTCTCAGGCAAGGGGGAGCCCATAGGAAGGGTTACGTTGATGGAAACCGAGTCCGAAGCCTGCTCAGGCATGAAGACCCAGCCTATCCGGGGGATCATAAAGATACTTCCCCCCAAAAGCCCCAGCAGGAGGAGGATAACCACCAGTTTATGCCGCAGGACCTTATCCACTGCCCAGCGGTAGGACATATCGAGCCGGTTAAAAAAACCTTCAAAGGCCCGATCAATCACCACCAGGGGACCCCGGAGGGGTTTCTGCTTTCGGGTAACCAAGGGGAGGTAATGGCTTGAAAGCACAGGAACCAGCACGATGGCGGTAACGAGGGAAATGGCCAAGGAAATCACCACCGTAAAGGCAAGGCCTGCAAAGAGTTCTCCTGCCATTTCCAAGAGCCCTTGAAAGGCTACCAGGGGGGCAAATACGCAGATGGTGGTGAGGGTGGAGGCGACGATGGCCACGATCATCTCCTGGGCGCCTAAGACTGCGGCGGCCTGGAGCTTAGAGCCTTTCTCCCGATACCGGTAGATGTTTTCCAGAATCACGATGGAATTATCCACCAGCATTCCTATCCCCAGCACGAGTCCTGCCATGGTCATCAGGTTCAGAGTCAGACCGGCAAAGTACATCACCAGCAAGGTAACGATAAGGGAGATGGGGATGCTGATACCGATGATCAGGGTCGGCTTGATGGACCGGAGGAAAATGAAGAGGATCAGCACTGCCAGGAGCGCCCCGGAGATTGCGGTGGAGGTAACCTGGTTCAGGGAATTTTCTATTTGGTCGGTGGTATTGAAAAGCTCGGTAATCTTGATGTCCTGGGGAAGCTCCCGGGTCATCTTTTCCAAGCGTTCCCGTAAATTCCGGGCGGTCTGCACCGAATTCTTGCCGCTCTGTTTCTGGACCTGCATCATTACTGCGGGAGTCCCGTTTACGAAGACCGTGCTTTGCTCGTCCCGGTATCCGTCTATGACATTGGCCACGTCCCGGAGGAACACGGTCCTGGGCTGCTGCATCTCCCCGTTCACCAGGCCGCCGCCTTTATAGGAAATTACCGTGTTGCGGATCTGCTCCAGGGAGGTATATTCCCCCATAGTGGTAAGAATATAAGAAAGGCCCCCTTCGGTGATGGTTCCTGCGGCAACCTGCATATTCTGGGAAGACAGCATCTGCTGAATCTGGGTTACGGTAAGGCCGTAAGCTTCAAGCCGGGATTGGGGTATCTCCACCCGGATGATCTTCTCCCTGCCCCCATTTACACTGGCAGTGGCTACCCCTGGGGTCTGTTCGATCCGGGGAACAATGGTATCTTCTGCCAGTTCCCGCAGTTCCTCTGGAGAACGGTTTCCCGTCACCATAAGGCCCATGATGGGGATCATAGACGGATCAAAACGGAAGATCATCGGGCTGTCTGCTTCGGTGGGCAGATAGTTCCGCACCCGTTCCAAGGCGTCCCGGACGGAATTAGACGCATCCGCCAAGTCGGTCCCATAGGTGAATTCCATAATGACCATACTGGAACCCTTGGATGAGGTGGAAGTTACTTTCTCCAGACTGGAAACCCCGGAAAGCGCTGCCTCCAGAACCCGGCTCACGGAACGTTCCACTTCTTCCGGCCCTGCTCCGGTATAGGTGGTAGACACCACCAGGTAAGGAGGGTTAATCTCCGGGAACAGATCAATGGGGAGATTAATCATGGCAAATACCCCCAAGCCGATAAGTAGCACAAAGATGATAAATATCGTGGTGGGCCGTGAAACTGCTGTTTTTGCAAAACTCATGGTTTTTCCTTATTACTCCTAGTTCGTGTCGCTTAAAGGCGCAACCCGGTCGATTACATTGATCCGGGACCCATCCTCAAGGAGGGTTTGGCCTCGGATAATCACCTCTTCATCTGCGGCAAGTCCCTCTTGGATTTCCGCTATTCCATCCACCAGGATCCCCGGAACCACCACTTTCTGGCGGGCTACCCTGAAGGCGGGATCTGAGGGATCCGTTTCCGCGGTAAATACATAGATTTTTCCGAAACGCTGTACCAGCGCGCCTGCGGGGAGCTTGACGATGTTATTTTTCCGCTCGGTAACGATCTTAACCTTGGCGAACATCCCTGATTTGAGCTGGGCATTGCGGTTTTCCACGTTGATCTTCACCTCCATGGTTCGGGAAGCAGGGTCTACCACGGGACTTATCTCGACCACGCTGCCGCGGAACAGTTCACCCGGATAGGCGTCTAGGGTAATTTCACAAGGCTGCCGCAAGGCGATCTTGGAAATGAACCGTTCCGCCACATAAACCCGCAGTTCCAGGGCGTTCCCCCCGGCGATCCGGGCAAGGGTCATGCTCTGGCTTATGGTCATCCCCACCTGGGCGGGCAAGGCCACGATGGTTCCGGCAATGGGCGCCCGGGCCACGCCAGGAAGGTAGTTCATGCCCGGACGGGAAGGGTCAACCTCGGCTATGGCTTGGTTTCGGGAAACCCGTTGGCCAATGGAGACATAGAGCCGGGTGATCTTACCGGCAACATCTGAAAAGGTGTCCACTGTGGTTCCTGAAACAATATCCCCGGAAAGGGCAAGGTAATCCCGGATTTGACCTTGAACCGCCATTGTGGTATTTACCGCAAAGATCGGCACTTCTGGGGCAGCCTGAGGCGCTTCAGCCGCTCCTTTCTTAGCCTGATTACAGCCACTAAACGTAAGGACGATACCTATCACTGTCAATAGAAGAAAAAGGGGGTGTATGATGATCCGTTTCATTCGGTGCTCTCCGTTACTTTTTCTGAAAATGAATTCCCTGGATCTTTGCTCAGGGTACCAAAGGGAACCCCAATGGCGTATTCCAGATCGATGAGGCTCTTGAGGTAATTGAACTGCTGCTCCAATACCCCGATCCGGGCTTTCCGCAGTTCCAGTTCCGCGTTCTGTACTTCCAACAGCTCGTTCAGTCCAGCGCGATAGGCTTGTTCGGTTAAACGGTAGGTCCGTTCCGCCAGATCCGCGGTGAGCCGCTGGGCCTCTGCAGTGGTCCGGGTCTGTTCAAGGGATAAAACCGTATTGTAGATCTCCAGTTCCGTACCTTGGATGGCCTGGGCAAGCCCGATGTTGAGGCTGGAAAGGGTCTCATCGAGTTCCTTGAGCCCTTGGGCTTCGGTACTCCAAGGCAAGAGGCCGTTCAACCGGAAGGTCAAGGTGAGACGGAACATCCCGGACTGCTGTTTCCAGCCATCTTCCATAAACCAGGAATCCTTCCACGGATCCCCTTGAAAGGTAGGGTCCGCGTTCCAACTGAGGGATAAGGTGGGGGTAAAAATCTGATAAAAGGTTTTTTTCCGGGTACTTTGCTTGATCAAGATGTTCTGCCGCAGTTCTTGAATATCCGGTTTTCCGTTGGCAGCCTGGGAGATCAGGTCCGCCACATCCAAAGGGATGAAGGCCGTATCATCTGCCAAAGGGATAAGGGCAAATTGGGTATCGTAGGGAAGGCCCAGGTTCATGGCAAATTGGGCCATACTCACTTTCAAGCCGTTTTCCGCCTGATCGATACTGGGTTTCAGGTTTTCCCGGGCCACCTGAGCCTGGAGCAAGGTTAGTTCTGGAGCCAGTCCTGCCCGGTAATTGGCCTGGGCCATGGTTACCCGCTGTTCTGCAGCCGCGAAACTTTCCCGTAAAAGGGCAATGTTCTCTTGGACCAGGAGCATCTGATAGTAGGATTTCCGTACATCCCGTTCAAGTTGAGCCTTGGCCTTTTCGTAGGCAATGAGTCCGCTCTCGTATTCCAGCCGTAGGTTCCGCATCCCTTCTAAGAGGGCGAAGTTGAGGTTCAAGGCGATCTGGAGAGAGCCGGCAATATGCCATTGGGGAATATCCATGGAAAAGGGGTAGACCCCAACACTTCCATCGATACCTCGACTAGTACCGGGTATGAACCCCGAAGCAGTGGAAGCCACATTACTCCGCATCAAACTCCCGCCTATATCTACCGTGGGGATAAACACATTCCAGGCAGTGCCGGCTTTACGTTTCTTCGTAGCCGTACTGACCCGGGAAGACTCGAGACTCAAGTTGCTTTTGATAGCCAAGTCTACTGCTTCCTCTGGGGAAATGGTACGAACTTCCTGACTAAAGAGGGGAGCGCCCCAGAGGAAGCATACCGCAAGGATGACTGGCGGACCTAAGTTCCGCCATCCGGCGCCGGGTGACCGGGTTGTGTCCGAAGACCAACTCTGGCCATAAAGGCTATGGATCATACTAAGACTCCTTCTTACTTGACCGAACCAAACGTGGTTAAGCACCGAATGGTTCCGGCCAACCGCACTATAGAGGCCCGCATACTGCGCGGTCTGTTACGGCTTCTTGCCGTTTATTACTATATAATTGAGTATAACCTATGTGGTTCATGTAATACCATCCCCTGATCTTGCGATACTTTCGCGTGTGCATTGGTGGTAGGGGGGGGGGTGATCCCCAAAGTAATGAACCGGTACAAAATTCTGATGCTCCTGTTGGGGAATTCCGAGAAAGCCATACCCGGAGGACGGTGCATCAGGGTGTTGATGATCAGAAAAAAGATCAGATGCCCGATTTGCTCGGTTATAAGCCCTTCAGGTTGGAGCGGAATAGCCGAAAAAATGTGCAGTATCTCCGCCGGCTTTGAATCGATGTTCAAGTGCCGGGTACGGAGCCAGTCTATAGCCTGCAAGATTTCAGGCCGGGAACGAAGACAATCCACGATAGACAGGATCACCAGGTACAGTTGTTCCTCGGGAACCGTGGACAAGGTAAGCCCCACTTGTGCGTACCGCAGGATCCGTTTGAATTCTTCGATGAATACGTACCGGATCATATCCTGCTTGTTCTTGAAATGGGAATAGAGTCCGCTTTTGGATAACCCCGAACGGCGGGCCACCATATCCATCGAGGCGTTCCAAGGACCTGCCTCAGCCACCACGGCGGCTATTGCCTTTAATAAGCTCTCATCCTCGCTTTTTTTATATTTTTTATCTGATCCCTGCATATCCTGGGGGCATTTATCGATATTGAATCGAAGCACCCCCTGATCAAAGCGGCTTTCCAGCTCTTCAAAATCCAGAGCCTCTATGGTTTCCTGGTATAACCCTAAACCACAGGCTATTTTTTCTTCTACCCATCCCACGAACTGCCGAACCTGTTCATCCGAAGGGGCCTCTTTGCTAGGATGATCGCATTTATGGAAATAGGCTACAAAAAAAATCAAACTGGCGATAACTAACTGGGTGAAAGACGGATAAGATGGATTCCCCTCCTCTATACCCCAGAACTCCCGCATATCCAACCCGCGGGAGACCATGGAACTTACCATATTCTCCAGATGCTGGTTGCCATACACGAGGATCAGGGAAAAAATAGAGGTATCCCGGTTCCGGATATAATACTCCACCATGATCCGCACCATAATAAGAAGCCGTTCCCGTTTATCCTCACTTGCCCGGGCCTTATGGTACTGAGGTTTTATAAACGCCGCATATTCATCAAAGAACCATTCATACATCGCATCGAGAAGGGCCTGCTTGCTTTTGAAATGCCGGTATAATGCGGATTTACTCACCCCCAGGGCTTGGGCAATATCAGAGAGGCTCGTTGATTGGTACAGACTCCGTCCCCACACCTGGAAGGCGGTTTTGATAATATCAGCTTTAGTCATAACGAATATACTCACGTCCACTATAAGTTACCGACCGGTCGTTAACTTATATAATAACCATTAATGAAACAGAAGGAAACAACGCAGCAAAAAAATACGTGTACTGAGCATGGACTGCTGGTATTTTCTTATCCCTGGAAAAGGTAAAACCCTATAACCATACCGGTTTGTACTTACGATACCCGGCAAAGGATCACAGGAGCCCATAGATGGTTTCTTTACCGGTTCATACAAAGAAGGTACCAGTACAAGGGATTCCTTGGCAGGTATTCTTGACGCTCGGGATTATTCCATGTTTGAATATACAAATGTACCGGTAGACAACAATGCAGGGCTTTCTATTTTCTGTAATCCGAGTCAGTTTCAAAACTCGGTGAGTGTAGAAACTTCGGTTCCGGTGAAACCGGCTTCTGAAAAAGCGGTTTACAGTTCGCTTTTTCCCTTAAATCTAAGGTTGCGGTTTCACCCCTTGACCTTTTGAAACCGCCTCATACTACAAGGTTTTAAGGAGCTTTATCATGCGATTGAAAAAAAAACTAGCCCTTACGTTTGTGCTGATTTCGATAGTTCCTTTTCTATTAGGGATGCTTTTCATACTTTTTAAATCCGGTGAAACCATCCAGCAGAATGCCCAGGGCTTTTTTGAAGAATATGCAAAAACCATCGCCGGTGATGTGAGCAGTTTCTTTGCGGAAAAGCAGGGTTTTGTCCAATCCTGCGCCCTATACCCTGAAGTCCAGACCATGAATTGGCCCGTGATTACCCAGGTAATGGAGGCCTCTTTGCAGAAGCTCTCGCGGGTAGATGCCATAGATACCTATATGCTGGTCCGGCCAGAAGGTACCTATTACCGTTCGGATAATCTGGGGAATCCTGCCCTGGAGGGCCTAATAAGCGTAAACAATGAAGACCCCCAGGCCAAACCGATCCTCGTGACCAACAGGGACTACTTTGAGCAGTTGATTACCCAGAATCCCCAGGGGGCCTATAAGACCTTTGTGGCCAATCCCAATCTTTCCCGGTCTACCGGACAGAAGCAGATCGTCCTGGCTGCTACGGTCCAAACCCCAGAAGGCAGGAACGGAGGGCTTTTTGCCCTGATACTTAATGCGGAAACCTTAAACCGTCTCCTCGATGAAATTACCCGGGATATTTATGCCAATTTTGGAAGCCAGGTGAGCCTGTTTTTGGTATCCCGTTCTGGAGCAGTAGCGGCCATTCGAGAATACGATCCGGACCGTTCCCTATATATAGAACAAGCCTTACACGTTAATGAGGACATTACCATCGGAAATCTCTCCCCTTCCATAGCAGAAGCCATGAAAGACTTACAGGATCAGGATACGCAGTATACCCTTTTTAAGCATGAGGAAACCCGGAAGGTCTATGTCATGACCCAGGCCTTGGTTCCGGGAACCGACTATGCCGTGATGTTAACCATCCCCGATGAGGTGCTCTATGCGGCCTTGTACGATATGAAGTTCATCGCTCTGTTTTGCTTGCTGGGGATCATCCTGGTGGTATTGGCGGTGACTTTCATCCTCAATACCCGGATCGTTACCCCCATTGCCCATACTGCGGCTACCCTCCATGACATATCCCTTGGTTCAGGGGATCTCACCCAACGCTTGGCCGTAGTAGGGAACGACGAGGTTACCGATGTAAGCACCTATTTTAATACGTTTATAAGCACTCTTCAGCGCCTGATCCAGGAACTTATGGACCAGGAACTGCATATTGAGCAGATTTCCCAGGAGCTTGAACAATCTTCTGCCCATATAGCCGGGGAAGTATCCGCCATTATTGCGAATATCAGCCATCTCCATGAACAGACCGATGAACAAGGCCTTGTGGTAGACCAGGCCACCGGCTTTGTCCGGCAGATCACCGGCAGCATTGACACGCTTTCTCAGAAAATTGAATCCCAAACCGCTGCGATTATCCAATCCTCTGCTGCAGTGCATCAAATGGCTACGAATATCACCTCCATTTCCCAGCATAGCCTTCAGATGAAGACCCTGTTCCAGGAACTTATCTCCGTATCGGAGAACGGCAAGCATAACCTCACCCAGGTCAGGGTCTTGGTACAAGCCTTAGCTCAACAGTCCTCCCAGCTTTTGGAGACCAATAAGGTGATCAATACCATTGCCTCCCAGACCAACCTTTTGGCTATGAACGCCGCTATAGAAGCGGCCCATGCAGGAGTTGCGGGCCGGGGCTTTGCGGTGGTGGCCAATGAAATCGCTCAGTTGGCGAAAAACTCGACCCGGCAATCCAAGCTGATCCGGGATGATCTAAAACAGAGTATCACCACGATTAACGAAATCGTTAACGCTTCGGCCAACACCGACAGCACCTTTAACCAAATTTCCCAGCACATTACCCAAGTCTATTCCCTGGTTGAAGAGATTTCCCAGGCTATGAGTGAACAAGCAGAAGGAAGCAGCCAGCTCCTGGAAACCCTGGAACTAATTCAGAAAAACACCCTGCAGATCCGGGATAAGGCAGTGGAGGTAAACGCCGATTCTGCAGGAATTCTCAAGGCTATGAGCCGCCTGGAAGGGACTTCACGCCAGGTACAGCAGCGTACCCTGGAGATTGCCGAATTTACCGGCAATATCGATAAGACGGCTGCGCATATCACCGAAGCATCTACGAAGAATTCCGGGATTGTCCAAGAACTACATACATTGACTGTTCGATTTAAAGTATAAGACTTGAGATTAAAGTATAAGACTTGAGAGGTTTTACTATACTATGCTAGTGGTTAGAGGGAGGCTAACCACTAGGTTAGCGGGAGGCTAAGTCCTTAATATAAGGAGAATTTATGGCTATCAAGGTTGGAAGCCGTCAAAACTATGATATGGACGGCCTGCTCAAGGAAATAGAACAGCCTGGGATTAAGGTGGTGCTCTACTTCTTTTCAGTAGAATATGAACGGTTTGAACCCCACAAGGCCCTCAAGCGGGCCTTCCCCCAGGCGATCTGTGTGGGGGCGTCTATGTACGGAGGCTGGTGTACTGCAGGGGCAATGGAAAAAGGCATCGTGGCCCTGTCCCTGGGGGCCGATGAAGTGGAGGAAGTCTTTACCACCCTCAAGGAGGGAGTTAAGGCAGACCCCGCCCAGAGCGCCCGGGCTGCTATAGACGAACTCAAGCAGAAACTCGGTTACCGGAGCATCAACCCCAATGACTACCTGGGTATCATCCTCTTGGATGGCCTGAGCCGAGGGGAAGTAGTCATGCAGGAATTAAGCCTGGAAGCTCGTCTGAATCTACCCTTTGTAGGAGGGTCCGCTGCGGATGAGATGCATTTTACCAAAACCCTGGTCGGCCTGGATGAACAGCTTTCCCCGGATGGCCTGGTGCTTTTGGTTATGAAGATGAAGATACCCTTTTATTACAACCACTATGTCCATCTTATCCCAGGGACCGTTTCCATGGTGGCAACCAAGGTTGATGCAGCGCAGCGGATTGTCTGGGAAATTAACGGAGAACCTGCGGCTCTCTATTATGCCAACCTGGTGGGCGTTCAGAGTGTTGACCGGCTTAACCGCCAGGTGTTTGCAACCAATCCTTTAGGGGTGGTTTCCGGCAATATGGTCTATTGCCGCAGTGTGAACGGTATTTTCGAAGGAAGGGGACTTAGTTTTTATTGTTATATAGAAGCAGGTACCACATTGTATCTTTTAAAGCCGGGAGACATCGTAGCACATGCCCGGAGCGTCTTGCAGGATGCCGCATCACACCTGTCCCAACTGCAAGGGGCG
The DNA here is from genome assembly GCA_031284195.1 of Treponema sp. Classification (GTDB taxonomy): domain Bacteria; phylum Spirochaetota; class Spirochaetia; order Treponematales; family Breznakiellaceae; genus JAIRLU01. The sequence goes on along the minus strand of JAITAI010000055.1, from coordinate 4,272 downwards.
GTCTTGTTTAACTGCGCTTTCAGGCTACTGGAACTCAAGGCCTTCAACAAAGTCGAGGCGTTCAACAACATGTTTAAGCACCTCCCCTTTATCGGTTTTACCTGTTATAGCGAGGAGTTGTTTACCCACCATAACCAGACCTTAACCGCGATCTTTTTTGGGAGGCCCTAGATGAGTATCCAGCAAACCCAGACCCTTCTTGAGCAAACTAAAGACGGATCTCCAGGGACTGAGCGTTTCACCCTCAAGATGAAGCGGATCTCGCATTATCTGAGCAGCAAACTGTCATCCTTGATGTTTGAAATCTTCTCCCGGGTTGAGCTGATCCATACGACCATGCAGTATCTCAACGATACCTTTACCCGGGTTTCAGGGGTGATGAAGCAGGTACAAAGTTCCTTTCAAATCAGTACCCGTTCCTTCATCGGCTCCTTCAAAGATAACCAGCAGTACGTGGCTTCCATAGACCAGGGCTATAAGGTTATTGACGGCGGTTTTCGTAAGTCTTTTGTTTTGACCGATGAGTTACAAAGCATTGCCAAAGTCGCGGGGGAGAACCTCTCGGTGATCCATAACATTATGGAGATCACCAATGTCCTGGCCCTCAACGCTTCCATTGAGGCGGCCCGGGCAGGGGTTGCGGGGAAGGGTTTTGCCGTGGTGGCCGGAGAGATCCGCAAACATGCCATAACCACCAAAGACGCAGTAGCGGCGATTTCTGGGAACATTGAGGAACTCATCAAGAAGATAGACCACTTGGCCGGGGAGATGAACGGCATGAAAGAAGAAGTGGAACAGGGCAAGCTTATGATTGAGAAACTGGTGTCCATCAACCGCAGCGAACAGACCCTCGTGGAAACGGTAAACAAGGACCTGAGCGCCCTGGACTCAACCTTTGTAGAGTACGACCGCATAAACGAAACCTTAAACGTCATGATAAGCCAATCGAACCGCGGCAGAGAGGATATTCAGAAGATGCTCATCGTGTTCCATCAAAATATCAAGGCTTGTGCTCAGTGATTTTGCCTTGGCTCCTGGCCTCATTCAAGGGCCCTCTTGAGGCTGCTTTATGGACGGGTCAAGGGGGGATGTGCGGGGTCGATATGTTTGTGAAATAGATGCCCTGCAGGACAGGCTAAAGGTATTTCTAGCCCTCAATCAATATAAGAAACAGTCCTTCGATTTACCGTAACAACCCCTCTATAGGGTGATCCTTTCCCAAAACTACCGTATGGGGAAAGGATCATGTTACAGGGTAAAGGACAGGTGATACCATGCGGGGCGTTGACAGAACAAAGCCCAGAAGTATAGTATTATACCTTAAAGTTCTATGATGAGGTTGAAGTTTCGGTGACACAAAAAACAAAAAATTGGATTCTCTTCGGAGCAGGGGGCTTTGTAGTGTATGTCTTTGTTGCTGCCAAGCCTATTCCTGTCGAAACCGTCTTGACCCCTCAGTGGTTTATTTCTCTGGAATCGAATTATCCCCTGGCAGAGCATGAAGTGGAGGAAGATGAACCTCGGTTGCTTCCCTTTCAACTGGGGAATCGTTTTGGCTATGTCACTAGAGAGGGTAATTTTACGATTAACCGGGTTAAGAAAGGGGAAGTATCCATATCAACCGATAATTGGGCGGAATATGACCCTATCCCTGCTAGGATTGAGGTTCGTAATCCTTTGGATAAACCGGTAGTAAGCATCCTGGAGGGCCAAGGGTATCCCTTATTTCTGGATAAACGGATCTTTCTGGTCAGTAAGGAACTCAACTCCCTCTCTGGAGTGGATGAGTCCGGGGCAATAGGGTGGACCCATGATTTTGCAGCAACCCTCACCACCATTGATGCTGCAGCGGGGCTTATAGTAGCCGGTTTATTAGATGGTACGGTAGAACTCTTGGATGCTCAGGGACAGCGGGTCTTTTTCTTTGAACCGGGGGGATCCCGGATTTCAGTGATCCAGGGCTGTGCTATCTCCGAAGACGGTTTGCGGCTGGCCATCCTTTCCGGGATCGATCTCCAGCGTTTCCTCCTCTTGGAGCGGTATGGGGATACAGGAAGCATTGAATACAAAGTAATCTACCATGAATTTCTAGAAGAGGGGTTCAGACGGCCGGTTCATGTAGAATTTGTGGATCATAACAACCGGGTTGCCTTTGAACGGCAAGGGGGATTGGGCTTGTACGAGATCCATTCCCGGACCAGCCTGAAGCTGCCCCTGGAAGGAGAAATCATCATGCTTGACGAGAGCGGTAGTGAACATCTGCTGTTTCTCATCACCGCCCAAGGAGCAGAGGAAAAACGATTGGTAGCGGTCCGTTTTCCCGGTACCCTCATCATCGAAGCCCCCTTTACCAGTAAAACCTTCTTTCTTGGCCGGCAGGGCTTACAAGTCTATGTGGGAGGGAACATGACCTTGGCATCTTTTGAACTGGAGAGGAGGTAAGATGTATAAGTCCATCGGATCAAAGGCTTCCTATGCCAACCTAGCAGGGAACAAGCTGCTGGTACTGCTTACCCTAGGGTTCGCCAGTTCCTTGGTCCCTGCGCTGGTATATGGAATAGACTGGCCCGCACAAGTCGTAACGGTAAGCGCCAATTTCGGACTGAATGATCAGGGAAAGCCTACCCTGGGTATTTCCTTTGAATCTGATGGTTCAGTACAGGCTGCGGATACGGGGGAACTCATCTTTAGCCGCTATGGCGCCAATACCGCTTCCCGGCTGCCGAACCCTTTAGGAGCTTGGATTGCCCTGGATCATGGTGAGGGACTCATCAGTATATACAGCCGTCTTGAAGATACCCAGGCCCAGGAACTCCCTGAGGTGCTTGAAAAAGGTACGGTCTTGGGAATGGCAGGCCGTTCAGGCTGGTCTGAGCGGCGGGGATTTTATTTTTCCTTATTTGACCGAAAGGAACGCTGCTGGGTGAATCCTTCGATGATCATTACTCCCTTGCCGGATACTCGGTCTCCAACGATTCAATCGGTGGTGCTCCGTAATGAGGAAGGCCGAATCATCGAGCCGAATCAAATAAGCAGCATAAGTCAGGGTCGGTATAAGATTTGCGTGACTGCTGCGGATACCCGGATTAGCCCCAACGAGAGTCCGTTAGCGCCTCACAAGATCCTCTGCACCGTTAACGGCAGTGAGATTGGGGCTCTCACCTTTGAAACCTACTCGGCCCGGGATGGGGTACTTATGGTGTACCGCAATGGGCTTGTACCGGTAAAGCAGGTCTATGCTCCTGCCCCGGGTTTTGAGGTCGGTGAAGTATGGGTTACCCGGGGACAGGCAAGTTTGGAAATCATCGCCCAGGATATAATCGGTAATTCCCAGAGCGCCGTGTATCGGGTGAGGGTGGAATAGGCTGCTTCCTGGGCTGGGGGAATAGCTCCCTTCTATACTTTTATGGACAGAAAAATGCTCAAAGGGCCTATTAAAACATGGTCAACGCCGGTTACCGGTGAACAAAGCCGGGTTATCCCCTGTATCCTCTGCAGAGGAAACCGGCTGAGGCCCTATCTTGTATGTGAAGGCTTTTCTTATGTGCGTTGTACTGGATGCGGCCTGGTCCAGATGAATCCCCAGCCCTTGGCCGCGGAAGTGGCCCGGCGTTATCAGGAAGGACATGGTACGGATTACCTTTCCTATGAATTGGCCAATGAAAAGACCTTTTTGCATCTCCAGGAGTTGGCCTTAGAGGATGCGGGTTTTGCAGCCCTTGAAAAGGGCATACTCTCCAAAGCACATCCGGCCATTTTGGACGTGGGATGCGCCACCGGGGCATTGCTCGAAACCCTGCGGGAACGGGGATGGGAGACTACAGGGGTTGAGATCTGCACTCCGGCACAGGCTTACGCCCGGGAGGTACGGAACCTAGATGTTCGTGCGCTTCCCCTGGAGGAGAATCATTTTCCTACCCATACCTTTGATGTGGTCCTCGCTTCTCATCTCATCGAGCATCTCACTGATCCCCGTGCCTTTATCCAAGAAGTACACCGTATCCTCCTTCCAGGAGGATATTTCCTGGTTACCACCCCCAATATAGGGGGGTTTCAGGCAAAGCTTTTCAAAAATCGATGGCGTTCGGCTATTTTTGATCATCTTTTTCTCTTTTCGATCACCACCCTTTCACGACTTTTAAGGTCTTCCGGCTTTGAAGTGGTACAGGTCTGTACCTGGGGGGGCCTTGCCGCAGGAACCGCTCCCAGGGCGCTTAAACGGGTACTTGATAGCGGGGCAAAACGATTTGGTTTTGGGGATGTGATGTTGAT
>JAITAI010000054.1 GCA_031284195.1 Treponema sp. | reverse complement strand
GCCAAAACACTCAAGAGGATCAGCAACCCTGGAGGCGCCCAGAGCCAAGGCCGGGCGGTAAGGGTACTGAGGGATTGCGCGTCGGTGAGCATGTTTCCCCAACTCGCCGTAGGCGGATTGACCCCCATACCAAGGAAACTCAAGGAGGATTCCATGAGTATGGAGCGGGCAACCCCAAAGGTCGCATTTACCAAGATAGGCCCTAGGGCATTAGGCAAAATGTGTAAAAACAGTATCCGCTGGGCGTTAAAACCCAGGGCCACGGCGGATTTGGTATAATCCTGTTGTTTAATGGACAAAACCATACTGCGTACCAACCGAGCCACCGAAGGCCAGCCTAAAATTCCCATGATGAGGATCATGCGGTCCAAGCCCGGACCTGCGATACTGCTGATGATCATGATAAGCATCATAGAAGGAAAGGACATAAAGATATCGGCGATACGCATGATGATCATATCGCTCATCCCCCCAAAATAACCGGACTCAAGACCTAAGAGAATCCCCAGCAAGGTGGTAAGGATCACTGCCCCGATACCGACGCTTACGGAAACCCGGGATCCATAGATGAGCCGAGAGAGTACATCCCGTCCCAAGGGATCGGTTCCCAAGAGGTGTTCCTTACTAGGAGCAGCGCTAAAATCATTACCGATCCTATAGGGGTCCTGAGGAGCCAGCTTCGGAGCCCCGAGCGCCCCTATCATGAGGAGCAGGATAAAACCCAACCCCCCCACTGCAAACCGGTGTCTGCAAAAACGCCGCCATACCCGGGCGGTCCCGTACAGGCGCTGCACCATCTTAATACCCTCCCCTGCTTTAGGCGTATTTGATCCGCGGATCTGCCAGGGCGTACAGGATATCCGTAATGAGACTTGCGATGAGGACCATCACCGCTGCCATGAGGTTGAGACCCATCAATACCGGATAATCCCGGGTCATGATGGCGTCTATGGTTAATCTGCCGATTCCAGGCCAGGAAAAAATCTGCTCCGTAACCACTGCGCCTCCTAAGAGCGAGGGAATTTCAAGACCGATGAGGGTAATGATGGATAAGAGGGCGTTACGGAAGGCATGAATCCCCAGCCGGGGGAGAAAGGGGACCCCCTTTGCCACCGCAGTACGCAAATAATCCTGGTACAGTACATCCAGCATAGCAGAACGCACATACCGAATAAAACGGCCGCAGATATTGATGGCCAGCACCGTACAGGGCATAACCAGATGTCGAAGCAGATCCCCCAGGCCTCCGGCAGCGCTCAAAGTGTACATACCGCTCGAGGGAAACAGCTTCAACTTGATGCTGAAAAGGTAGATGAACCCCAAACCCAGGAAGAAATTCGGGGTAGAAACCCCCACAAAAGCAACAAAGGTGGCAAGATAATCAAACAGGCGATGCTGTTTAAGGGCGCTTATCACGCCCAAGGGAATAGCCAGGGCCAATCCCAGGATCAGCCCGCTACCCATAAGCAAAACTGTAGCAGGAATACGGTCCACGATAATCTGAGATACTGGCCGGTACGAGGTGTAGGAATACCCCAGATTTCCCTGTACTACCTGGAGCAGCCAAGAAATATACTGCCGGTACAAGGGGGCGTCTAATCCTAGGTTGTGTTCCAAAGCGCTCCGAGCTTCCGCGGTCATGGTGGGACTGATCATCAGGTCCATGGGACTCCCCGGCACCAATCGAATGATGAAAAAATTCACCAAGGATACGCCAAACAAGATAGGAATCATGTACAGAATCCTACGGATCAGGTAATGCGTCATACTAAACATTCTCTCCAAGAAGGTGATCCCAATCTGAACGGCCTATCTTGAAATGACATGCGGTCCAGTGGGCCCCATCGCTGGTCAGCGCTGGTTCGTCGATCGCACATTCGGCTTCTCTAAAAGGACACCGAGGATGAAAACGGCAACCCGGCGGAGGATTGGCCGCGCTTGGTACACTACCGGATAAGAGGATTTTTTTCCTGCCCCGCTGCCGGGGATCCGGATCCGGGTAGGCGCTGAGTAAAGCCTGCGTATAGGGATGCCGGGGCTCCTTGAACATATCTGCCCGAGGAGCCAGCTCCAGGATCTTACCCAAATACATCACCGCGATACGGTCGCTGATGTACCGTACTACTCCAAGACCATGGGAGATGAAAAGATAGGTCAATCCTAATTTCTGCTGTAAATCCTTGAACAGCCCCAGGATCTGGGCCTGGATTGAGACATCCAAGGATGAAGTAGCCTCATCGCAGATCAAGAACCGGGGCCGTAAGGTGATGGCCTTGGCAATACTGATCCGTTGCCGTTGTCCTCCGGAAAATTCGTGGGGGAACCGGTACTTCACCTCTGGCGGTAGGCCGATGAGATCCAGGATCCGGTCGATCTCATCCTCAATTTCGTTCCGTGCAACCACCTGATGGATACTCAAGATTTCGGTCATCATGCTTTCCACGGTCCTCCGGGGGTTCAGGGAAGCGTAGGGATCTTGAAAAATCATCTGAATCCGGGGCCATACGGAACGCATCTGAGCATGGGAATATCCGGCTATGTTCTCCCCGTCGAAAAATACCTGTCCTGCGGTGATCTCCTCAAGACCGATGATGGTTCTGCCTATGGAAGACTTACCGCATCCAGACTCTCCCACCAATCCCAAGGTTTCCTGGGGATATATACTCAGAGAGACGCCGTCCACAGCCTTCACCTGACCCACGATCCGGGAAAATACCCCCTTTCTAATCGGATAATAGGTTTTTACGTCTTTGAGCCGGAGCTGCGGCTGTATAGATTCGTTCATCCTGGTTCCTCCCCAATGAAACACCGCACCCCATGACCCTGGGTTCTTTCCTGTAATTCAGGGAAGTTCTGGATACACCGATCCGTTCCCCACAGGCACCGATCATGGAAAGGACATCCCTTTGGTTCCTGGAGCATCAGGGGAACCATCCCTGGAATGGAGTACAAGGGGGCATCCATGGAGGCGTCGAGGGATAGGACGGACTTGAGGAGACCTTGGGTATAGGGATGCAGGGGATGGGTGAATAACTCATGAACCTCCCCTTGTTCCACCACATAGCCTCCGTACAGGACCGCCACCTCGTCGGCCATTTCCGCTACCACCCCAAAATCGTGGGTAATGAGCATGAGGGTGATCCCCATCTCTGCTTGGACCTTCTTGAGCAAGGCCAAGATCTGGGCTTGGATGGTTACATCCAGGGCAGTGGTGGGTTCATCTGCAATGAGCAGTCGAGGCTTACAGGCTATGGCCATGGCGATCAGCACCCGCTGACGCATTCCCCCAGAGAGTTCATGGGGAAAACCGGCCAATACCTTTTCCCCATCCCCAATACCCACCTGCTGCAAGAGCCGGCGGCACTGGTCATGGATTTCTTTTTTGGTGAGATTACTATGGAGCCGCAGGGCTTCGGACAACTGAAAGTTAATGGTCAAGACCGGGTTAAGGCTGGTCATGGGTTCCTGGAAGATCATAGACATCCGCTCTCCCCGAACCTTTTGCATTTCCTTTTCCCGTGCATGGGTGATATCCACCCCTTCAAAGGTGACGAGCCCCCGGGAAATACGCCCCTTGTTTCCCAAGAGGTGCATACAGGAAAGGGATGTAACACTCTTCCCACTGCCAGACTCACCGATCAAGGCGAGGTTTACCCCTTCAGTTACCGAAAAACTGACATCCTTCACCCCAAAGGATATCCCTGCTTCCATATTAAACTGTACTTGCAGATGTTCTACCTGCAAAAGCGTTTTTGCCATTTCCTACTCCCGTACTCAAAGGTACAGCCTTCGGCTGGTTGGCGAGTCTATGAAGTACTTCCGAGGTAGCTTGGAGGGACCAAGTCCCCAGACAATAGTCTAGCGTTTCCAAGCCACCTGAACTTACTTCATGAAGCGCGCATCGAACTCACGCTGTTATGGTTCAATATCCCACTTTTCCAAATCCCGGAGCGCCCCAAAGTCTTCCAACTCGCCGTACCGGATCCGCTTGTTTACCCCGCGCATGACCAATTCACTGTAGATCCCGGAAACCGGAACCTCTTGGGCAATCAGGTCCTGGGCCTCATAATACGCGGCTTTGAGCACCTCCTTATCCACGCTGGTATTGATCCGCTCCAGGAGCTGGTCCATCGCGGGGTTGGCATAACCGGTATGGGCGTCATGGGAATCCACATAATACCGCAGGTTACGCACCGCGTTAAAGGGGTTCGCGGGCATACCAATGATAGAAATATCGAAGTCCCGCTTCTGAATCCTACCCATAGTGGTAGGAAAATCCGCCCGTTCTATAACCACATTGAGGCCGATGGATTTAAAGTTTTCCGCAATAATCGTGCATACCCGTTCCCGGGTATTGTTCCCAGTGGGTACCAGGAAGGTGAGTTTTTTGGACCGATCCCAACCGGATTCTGCGAGGAGCTGTTTTGCCCGCTCTGGATCATAGGTGTACTGCGCAGCAGCCTCGTTCCAGTATTCGATCCGGTTTGAAACCGGTGTTTTGGTGATAAATGCCTGGCCTTTGAATACATTACGCAGGATCCCCGGCCGATCAATGGCCAGGTCCATGGCCTGGCGCACCTTAACCTGGTTCAATACCTGGTTGTTGTAGAAGAGGACCTGGACCGTAGAAGGAAGTCCCCGCTTGGTACGGATATGGGGTAAACTGCTTATGCGCTCGTAGTCATCTGCCGGGATATTGCCCACCCCAGGATAGTTCATGTCAATTTCACCGCTCTCAAGCTGGGCCGCGATCTGAGGGCCTGAGAGAATCTTGAAATTCAAGCGGTCGATCTTCGGTCTTCCCAAGAAATAATCCTCATTTGCCTCCAGGGAGAGGTACTGACTGGGGACGTATTCCTTAAATTTGAAAGGACCGTTCGTTACCTGGGGATTTTGGAAGAAACTATAGGTCAGTATCCTTTCAGGACTTTCTTGTTCCAGGATGTGTTTAGGAATGACCCGCAAGGTGGTACCAATATTGAGGTTGAAGATAGCCAGGGTAAGGGGGTATTTGGTTTCCACCGTGAGGGTGTAGTCGTCGATCTTCTTCACCCCCGCGATACCCTTTGCTCCTTTGGGGAAAAGCCCGCTTTCATCAGTGCCTACGAGGATCTTGTAAGCGCTGGGATCCGATATACCTACTGCGGGGTTGGAAAACGTATTCATGGTGAAGATCACATCATCTGCGGTAACCGGAACCCCATCGGTCCACCGGACCTTCTGGTTTACGGTAATCTGAAAGGTGACATTGTCTTCGGTGGTAATACTTTCGGCCAATCGGTTCACAAAGGGTTTTTCCCGATCCGAGGTTTCCGTAGTTAAGGGCATAAACAAGATGCTCGATGCATAGTAGGCCATGATATTATTAACCGATAAGGGGCTTACCGTCCCTGGATCATTGGTAATACCTACATTCACGATTTTGAGCTGCGGAGTTGCGGAGGCGGTTTGGGATTTACCACC
>JAITAI010000031.1 GCA_031284195.1 Treponema sp. | reverse complement strand
AATTTGAAAACATAATAAAGGATGCGATAGAATAAGCAATAAGCCGTCCTTGTTACACAGCAATTTTACATTTATGTTTTGCGCGCCTTAATCGTGTTGCAAGCCGCCGTAAGCCGCTTTGCGGCTTGCAACACGATTAAAGCGCGCGAAACATAAATGTAAAATTGTTGTGTAACAAGGGCGGCTTATTGCTTATTCTATCGCATCCTTTATTATGTTTTCAAATTCATTGAATAATAACGGATTAGATTCTATTTTATTTCCATCAATCTGAAGCAATTTATATTCTTTTATACAACCAAGACTAATCCCGGCATCCTTTACGGTTTTTATTAAGTTATTTATTGATTTTTCAATATTTTTAAATTGTTCGGGTTTAGATGAAATAGATTCAAGACCTTTTGTATCAATTATTTGAATAAATAAAACATTCGATTTTTTTATTTCTAATATTTCATTTTCCAACGTATCATGTGCATAATATTCAGCCAAATTTGATGCCATATATTTACCATATATTTTTGTAGGCAAGAATCCAGATTCTTCTATTTCAATAATTATTTTTATTTCATTATTTTTAATCACCATTGCATCTACATCACATATTTCCGTTTCGTTGCTTTTTATTTCCTCTTTTTTTAAAAAAAGAGGAATATTCTGACTTTTTCCTGTTTTACCAATACCACATGCTTTATCGAGAACTACATCAATTTTTAAATTTTTTTCCAAATTCTTTAATATATCACCTGTTTTTTTATGCAAAGGGCCACCCATAAATACTCCTTGAATTATATGCCTTTTTTATATTTTTAGGCATTATGTTTTTTACGATTTTATGCAAAACGCATTTCGCATAACCACTAATATACGCACGCTTTCCTATATCATGCCGATATGGAATATGTTAGTTGAAAGTTTAGAAAGTGTCAAGCGCGCGCATTGCCTCATCAAAAAAGTAACCCCAAAAGACCCTATGCCTCATTTTGAAAAAGTAACCCAAATCACAGCGCATTGCCTCAGATTAAATCTTACCCTGGCGAGACGAATTCCTCACGTCAAAATCGTACCCTAGCCCAATACATTAATCCCGGCAAAATCATAGCCGGGGGTAAAAATAGGGCTCAACATGCAAGAAAGACGGGCGCTCACGCGCGAAGTGGCGGTTCAGTACCGCAAGGTAAATAAGGCGGAGAAAAAACGGATCCTGGGCGAGTTCACCCAAACTTCAGGCTGCCACCGTAAATACGCCATTACCCTGCTTACCCATAAGGGCAAGCGGCGGCTGTTGCGTTTAGGCGCTCAGACCATACAGGTGAAAATTCGGCACAAAAACCGCCCCAAGAGGGAATAGACCAGGCCGTCCAGAAGGTGCTGGTACACCTCGGGGAGCGGTTTAATTACCCATGTTAGAAACTCCTCGATCCCTTTTTCAACGGGAATATCGACGTCATCGCCTCAGGCGGTGGGTACCCCATGGACCAGACCGTGCGGAACATCAGCGCCTCAACCGTGGAGCGGCTGCTCGCCAAACACAAGAAAAAACTCAAAATCCGGGGAACCAGCGGAACCAAGGCGGGACCGCCGCTGAAAAAGCGCGTCACCATACTGACCCATTTCCTGACTATGACCGGCGTCTCCACGGGCTGGACCGTCCACTACCCCTGAAAAACAAGGCCCACCAATGGGTCATCGAATCCCTGGAACACCTCTTCACCACCTCCCCTTTCCCCCTACGGGCCATCCACTGCGATTGGGGCAACGAGTTCTTCAATGACGCCCTCGTGAAATGGTGCGGGAAGCATACGGTCACCTTTATCCGGGGCAGAACCGGCAGGAAAACAGCGGGCTACTGCCGCTACCGTGGGGAGCAAGGAGTCGATACCTTATGCTCCCTCTATCATCCCCTGGACCTGCTGACCAACCTGTTCTACCCCTGCATGAAACTCGTTTCCAGGGAGCGTGTCGGCGCCAAGTACCGCAAGCGCTGCGACAAAGCCAGACCCCCTTCCAGCGGCTGCTTGAGCGTGATAGCGGTGAAGTTTCCGAGGGAAACAAGGCGGCTATACTCGCCCTGAAAAACAAAACCGATCTGCTGGAACAATAGGCACTGATGAATCAGGCTATTGATACCCTGGTTCGGATAGCGGATACTTTTGTATCCTCTTAAGAGGAGCATTAGGTATTGCCTGTCTACTTTGCATATCCTGCCTCATGGGGTTCTTCCTTTTGATGATCCTGGGCTTGAATTCGGCCATCATACCTACAACGGGGAATTTTATATGAAGGCAGCCATACCGGAGTACCGATTTGCCATTCAAAGGAGTACCCTGCTGCTCCTGAGGAGAGAGGACGGAATAGCATGTTGGCCACCATCCCTGCTCTAAAGAACAATACAGGAGCCTTAGGGAGGGTCTCATTCATGGGTCCTTCCTTTACATCGGCTTTGATCAGTCCTGCGGCAAGAACGAGTCTAGGAAACTGGTATAATACCATAGGGTGGGAAAGCTCAGGGATCGGCAGATCCAAGAGTGGACCGAAGATGGTCAGGTCATAAGTGGTTTGACCCGTATGGGTACATGCCGAGTACTCGAGGGATCCCAGGTCCTGGGTGGAGATTTTTCCCCCTCTTCCGTCTTGAGCGCTTATTTCCCGTAAGGTATGGGCTAGGGCTTGGAGGTCCTCTTTGGTGAAAGCCTGGGAAACCACCCCCAAGGGAGCCACGCCAGGGAAAGAATAAGCCCCCGCTAGGCCTGCGGCAAAAAGTTTCCGGCGGTATTCCCAGAGCAGGCGTCCGCTGTCCCGATGAGGTATGAGTACGATGAAACGAAGGGGCTGTATCATTGCTTAACGAGAACTGCTCACCCTTCTCACTGCCTGATGCCAGCCTGCCACCAGGGCTTCCTGGGTAGTCTGATCCATGAGGGGGGTAAAGGTCGTATCCCATTGCCTCGTAGCCCGAACCTCTGCAATGCCACTCCAAAACCCGAGGGTAATACCTGCCAGATAGGCCGCTCCTAAGGCAGTGGTTTCCCGTACTACGGGACGGCGCATCACCGTACCGGTAATATCCGCCTGAAACTGCATCAAGAACCCATCCCGGCTGGCTCCACCGTCTACTTTAAGCTCCCGCAGCTTAATCCCCGTATCTTTTTCCATGGCCCGGACCACCTCAAGACTCTGATAAGCGATGGACTCTTCCGCAGCCCTGATAATATGGAAACGGCTGGTTCCCCGGGTAATACCCAGGATGGCGCCCCGGGCATACATATCCCAATGGGGCGCCCCCAAGCCGGTAAAGGCCGGTACCAGGTACACCCCACCGGTATCCGGTACCTTTTGCGCGTAATACTCTGCATCCTCACTCGCACTGATGAGCCCCAGCTCATCCCGGAGCCATTGGATCACCGCTCCTCCCACAAAGACGCTGCCCTCCAGGGCATACTGAATCTGTTCATCCAGGCCCGCAGCGATAGTGGTCAGTAGCCCGTTCTGGCTTACAAAGGCGCGATTCCCCGTATTCATAAGGAGGAAACATCCGGTTCCGTAGGTGTTTTTTGCCTCCCCTTGGGTAAAACAGCATTGACCAAAGAGGGCGGCCTGCTGATCCCCTGCATCCCCTGCCAAGGGAACCTCTACCCCTTGGATAGTTACGGTACCGAAAAAACTGCCTGATGGCTTAACCGCAGGCAGCATGGTCCGGGATATATCCAGCGCGGCTAAAAGGTCCTCATCCCATTGAAGGGTATGCACGTCGTAGATCATGGTCCGGCTCGCATTAGTATAGTCCGTTACATGGACCTTCCCATTGGTCAGTTTCCAGATGAGCCAGGTATCCACAGTCCCAAAAAGAATATCCCCCTTTCGTGCCCGATCCCGAGCGCCTTCTATCTGATCCAATATCCAGGCAATCTTGGTCCCTGAAAAATAGGCGTCTGGTATCAAGCCGGTGGTTTTTTTGATGTGATCTTCCAAGCCTTCCCGGATAAGCCCATCCACCAAGGAGGCAGTACGCCGACACTGCCAGAGAATGGCGTTATAAATAGGACGTCCGGTCTGTCTATCCCAGAGCACCGTGGTTTCTCGCTGATTGGCAATACCAATCGCCGCAATCTCCCGAACCGGAATATCATGCTTTATGAGCAGTTCCATCATCACCGTATATTGGGAGGAATAGATCTCCATGGGATCCTGCTCCACCCACCCTTCCCGGGGGTATATGGCGGCAATTTCTTTGTGCTCTACCCCGATCACCTGCTGTTCCCTATCAAACAGAAGGGCCCGTGAACTAGTGGTTCCCTGATCTAGGGCCAAAACATAAGTACCCATACATCCCTCCTTATGGCGCGGCTTCTGCAAAGTCATGTAAAAAAACCTCCAGTTTCTCCTGGATTTGGGGTACTGGATCATGAGAAACAGATATCCAGATAAGTCCCGGAATCGAAGCAAAATAGGAACACTGCCGTTTGGCGTAGCGACGACTGTTCCGGGTAACTAGGGCTTCCACCCCTGGGAGGTCTGTGGAGAGCTGGAATACCCCTGGTTCAGGCTCCACAAAGAATTCTTTATACCCAATGGCCCGCAGTCCCGGATCCTTCGGGCCATACCCCGCCTCAAAGAGGCGCCGTACCTCGTCAGGAAGACCTGCACGGAACATCTGAGCGCACCGTGCATCAATACGGCGGTACAGGTCCTCCCGGTCCCGTTCAAGCCCTAGGATGAGGAACCGGTACTTTGGCCGGGAAGGAGCCGGCCCTGCGGCAGCAAAGGCGCTCAAGGGACGGCCAGAAACGCGGAACACTTCCAAGGCCCGCAAGACCCGATACTCATCGTTGGGATGGATCCGGCGGGCGCTTTCAGGATCCCAGGTAGCCAAGGCTTCCAGCAAGGGGGCTTTACCCCAGCGTTGCAGTTCTTCCTTGAGTTCCCTGCGAATTTTTCCATCTGCAGGGGGCGCTTCAGGAAGCCCTTGGACAAAATGTTTGAGGTAAAACCCGGTTCCTCCAGAAACCACCGGCATCTTTCCCCGCCGGGCAATGTCCACACAGCAGGCATCTGCCAGGTGCACAAAAGTACCTAGGGTAAACTGTTCATCTGGATTGCAGATGTCTATGAGGTGATGGGGAAGAGCTGCCCGTAATGCAGAGGATGGTTTTGCGGTCCCAATATCCATACCCCGGTATACCTGCATAGAATCTGCGGACACAATCTCCGCTTCCCCTATCAGAGCCTTTAGGGTAGGATTCGAGATCCACAGTTCTTCCAGGATAGCGGTTTTACCCGAAGCAGTAGGGCCAAAGAGAATACACACCGGTATGATGGGTTTCTCTGGTTCCGGCATGGCTCTGCTATTCTTCGATACGAAATTCGATTTGATTGGTAAATAACTGCCGGGCTGCCAGGGAAACTACCTTGCCGTCATGGCTCTCAATGTCTGGATCCTTCAACATGGAGAGCTGATACGAACGCCGGGAAGCCGCAGCAGTGATTTCATACATGTTATTATCATATTCTATGAGTTCTTCTATGGGGAATATCATAATAA
>JAITAI010000258.1 GCA_031284195.1 Treponema sp. | reverse complement strand
GGAGAAAGAAAGATGGCGTCAAAGTCCAAGGTACGCACGGTTTCCAGGCTAATCCGGTCGTTTTCATATACCTGGAGCGCCACCCCCATTTCTTCCAGGTACTGCACAATGTTGTAGGTGAAGGAATCGTAGTTATCAATTAACAGGACCGTTTCACTCATACTAGCGTAACCTCTTGGAGTCCCCGGACCGAGTTCACACAATAGATATGTTCTGCCTGGAACAGATCTGCAGCATAGAGAATTTTTTCACTGCATTCCCCTCGGTCCAGCATGGCTTGGCGGTATAAGCCGTTCAAAAGTCCACAGGATACAGGAGGCGTATACCGGCGACCCTGGATTTCAAGGACAATATTGGTTCTGGAACCTTCGGTGAGTTCCCCTCGCTCATTAAAAAAGAGCTCATCGTAAAAGACCTCATAATTCACCTGAAAGTAGGGTCTATAGCTGGTCTTGTGGTAGAGAAACACCTCATTGCTATCCACCTGTACCGGGGAAATCCTCACCTGGGTACTGCAGGCTGGCAGGAGGGCTTTATATTCCCAGGTACTTTTGCCTTGCCTATCCACTGTCAGCCGCAAGATCCCCTCTTGTTCAGGCGGTATAGCCCATATCCTTTCATCCAGGGCAAATCCAAAATACTTCGCGGATTTCTGTAAGCGCGCCTGATGTTCGTCCTTAAACAGGATACGCCCCTGTTCCACTTTCATGGTTTCAATCAGCAAAAAGCCGGCGCTTAACAGCTTTGTCTTCGTCAGCGTCTCCTTCCATTCATCCTGAACAACTGAATCCCACACAATCGCCCCTCCCACCCGGTATATGAAACCGGTTTCATGACCGGATCTTTGTAAAATCCTGATAGGCACACTGAAGGTCATCTGCCCAGGACTGATAAAACCGATGGCGCCGCAGTAGATATGCCGTTTACCCTGTTCCACCCGGTCGATGATACCCATGGTGCTGATCTTCGGAGCCCCGGTGATGGAGCCACAGGGAAACAGGGCCTTGAAAACCTCATATAAGGAAACGCCTTCCTTCACCTCCCCTTCAATCTGAGAGGTCATCTGGTGTAGGGTCGGGTGGGTTTCTATGGTAAAGAGCTGGGAAACCTTCACCGAACCGGTTTTGGCGATCCTGCCCAGATCGTTTCTCAAAAGGTCCACAATCATCACATTTTCGGCCCGGTTTTTCACATCCTTCTGTAAGAAGTCCCTGAGCCGGGCGTCTTCTTCGGCGGTTTTCCCCCGGTGGATCGTCCCTTTCATGGGTTTGGTGCGGATATGCCCTCCGGCATTGCCGCTCCCATAACGCAACTCAAAAAACAATTCCGGTGAAAAGGAGAGCACCGTATCATAGTCGTTCTGGATAAAACAGTTATAGGGGGTTTGCTGCTGGGTTACGAGGTACTCGTACAGGGCAAAGGGATCCCCCTGCTCGTGCGGGAGGACATGAAAATCATAGGTGTAATTAACTTCGTAGGTATTGCCCTGGGCAATCTCCTCCCGGATTTCCTCCAGGGCAGCAGCGTATTCCTCAAAAGAGAGGGCAGGTTTGAGGTCCAGCGCCACAGGCTCGGCCTTTCCAGGGGTGTAGGGTTCAAAATGGTCAAACACGTCAAAATAGAGCAAAGGCAGGTCCTGTTCCACGGGGATCCCGGCAAAAACATCTTTTGCCTCATACCGGATGTATCCCAGCAGAAAATACCGGTCTTTATAGGCATCTATGGCCTCAAAAGCAGTGAGCAATTCCTGGTTATTGAAGGCCAGGAGGGTCTTGAGGGGATGTTCAAACTTTTTATCCGCATACACCAGCATCGTAAACCCCCTGGATCACCGAAATACCCGCAGTATCCACTGCATAAGCATACCTTAGTAATTTCTGGGTGAGAAATCAAGTCCCCAGGGCCTCAAGGACAGGGCGCCATGACGGACCAATCCCCAAGGATCAGGGATAAAGAACCAAGCGAAGCTAAGGATGGGGAGCCGAACAATCACGCCACTCGTGAAGAGGACACCCAGGATGAGATGAATTGAAATTAAAAGGAATTATTTGAATATAATAAGTACTTTTTTAAGGGCAAACGTCGAATAACAGGCCTGTATACTTCGAGGGCTAAGCCCCTCGCCTTCCCGCAACGGCTTTGATCTACGCTTTATTCCCACGCTGTTACTCCGGCACATTTTACCTGCCCTGATCGCGTTTCTACGGAAAACGATGCTTCACATGGCTAGGAGCATTCCAGCCCGATACCGTTAAGCGGTCATTCCGCTTTGGGGAATAAACCCTGCTTTTTGTAAGACTTCACCGTTCTTCTTGGAGGGTCTTCCCCAGCATAAGGGCCTGTGCCTGTTCCTCTAACATCGAGAACCCCCCTCTTGCAATAAAAGGCACGCACCCTGGTATTGGCTTTGCTGACCCCCAGATGTACTCCCGGACAACCTCGGCGGTCCAATGCCTCCGAAAGGATATGCATCAGGGCTTTTCCCACCCCCTGACCCTGTATGGCGGGAAGTATATCAATATGCAGATGAGCCGGATAAGAAGACCACCACGGAGACGCCGGATCCGAGGAGTAGAGGGGCCGGTGGAGTAATGAAACCACATGCTGCTCAAAGGGAGATTTTATGAGTTCCTTGGGATAAGG
>JAITAI010000234.1 GCA_031284195.1 Treponema sp. | reverse complement strand
GGGTGTTCTGGCTCCGAGCCCTCTATGGGTCCTTGGAAGCAGCATACACCTCTTTTTTGGAACAGATCCCCCCCAAGGGGCTGATCATCGGTGAATCGAACAGTCTGCGGGAGGTGGTTGTGCCTGGGTGTTTTATCATGCTGATGAACGCTGCCACGGCTGCGGTAAAACCTACTGCGGCACGGGTGCTGCCTTTGGCGGATCTAGTGGTACAAAACAACCCCTTACCAGAAGAGCTGGATTCGGTTATTTCTCGAATCCAGGTTATAGAGGATGAAACGACGGGGATACAGGTCCATCTGAGAGGGGAATAACTTCTACTGTATCTCCGGGATCCAGAGACCCCCTTCCCGGAGGGATCTGGAGTATGCAGTTGCAGCCGATAAGGGAGGCCAGAGAGCCTGATACATACCCGGCCTTGGGGAGAAAGACTTCCCTGCCTTCCCTCCGGGCGTATAAGAACCGTCCCTGGGGACTTGCCTTGGGGAAGGGTTCTTGCAACACACCGGGGATCTTCGGAGGAAGGACCGGGGCAGCGCCGGCAAGCCGGCGGATCACTGGTCCGGCCAAGAGGTCAAAGCTCATCACCGCAGCAAAGGGGTTTCCTGAGAGGCAGAGGATTATTTTGGTATCCTTGTACAGGGCAGTAGCCCAGCCGCCAGGCTTCATTTGAACCCGGCGAAATAGGGGTTCTGCACCGATGTATGCGCCTACCTGGGGCATATAATCGTGATCTCCCACTGAAACGCCGCCGGTACTGATGATACAGTCGCAGGTTTTCAGCAAGTCCTCTACTGCTTGGGCGATGAGAGCCGGATCATCCGCAATTTTGGAGGTCCAAACCGGTTCAGCTCCCAAGGCTAATACCCGTGCTGCCAGAAGATACCGGTTGCTATCGTATATTTTACCGGGAATCAGCGGCTCAGGACCGCTCATGAGTTCATTGCCTGTTGAAAGAATCCCCACCTGGGGACGGGCAAAAACCGGGATATCCGTAAATCCCTGGGCAGCTAACAGGCCCACCTGCGCAGCGGTGATTCGCTCCCCTTTGCTGAGGATAGGCTGTCCTTGACGTATATCTTCA
The DNA here is from genome assembly GCA_031284195.1 of Treponema sp. Taxonomy (GTDB): domain Bacteria; phylum Spirochaetota; class Spirochaetia; order Treponematales; family Breznakiellaceae; genus JAIRLU01. The sequence goes on along the minus strand of JAITAI010000234.1, from coordinate 10,489 downwards.
CCGTGAAACCGGTAATTCTGATGGGCTTTTAAAGCATGAAAGATCCCCACGGTATCTGGATGATTATCCGTATCCTCCAAGGGGATGACGCAGGTGGCGCCTTTCGGGAGGGCTGCGCCGGTCATGACCCGGGCACATTCCCCGGGGGCTAGGGGTTTCTGGGGAACATCCCCGGCATAGATGGTTTCAATGACCCGTAAAAAAACCGGCTTATCCTTGCTGGCCCCGACGCTGTCAGTATGGCCCAGGGCAAACCCATCGAGAGGGGAATTATCAAAAGGCGGGAGGTCGATACGGGCGTCCTGGTCTTTCCCGGCAATACGGTGCAGGGTCTCAAGCAAAGGCAACAACATAGATTTTTCAGGCCCAGGGGTACGTTCAAGGAGGAGTGCAATCGCCGAATCTACAGAAATGGATACATGGGGGAAAAAAGTGCGTGGTTCCATAGCGCCTGCCTTGTTTGTATGTCTCCTCCTCTTGAGAGGGACTCCCGTGGATAAAGCCCAGCGCTTCACCGCAGGTCTTTCGAGTATAGCAGCCCGGTTCTTGCTTGTAAAGTTAATACCTGCCTTATTGAAAATGTAACCACATCAAGTTATCCTGAAGCTGCGACTGCAGGAGGCCATCATGGGCTTATCCATGAGGGGAAAAACTCTTACTAGTCCATCTGTTCACATTCCCAAAAAGCCACAGGGAAAGAGAAATCGGTTATCCTGGACGAATACATCAAGACAAGAGGATACAACCAAAAGTACGCCTTACGGGTCTTACACAAGCCGGATACCACGGAGACCTTACGCTTCGTACAAGACCAGGCAGTTAAACTTAAGCCGCCGAAAAAGAAACCGGCCAACCAAAAGAGCAAAATACACCCTTTTTTCCCTGTCTTAGTAGCCGAATTCCATCACCTCCTTTTTTTCATTTGGTGTAAAAAGACTGGGTAAGTTGTTCAGGACTTTCAGATGTGGTTTTATTATGAGTCCGACATTTCCTGCCTAAAATTGGATCTTTCTAGCTAAAAATTGCGATGTTACCCTACAAGAACCTGCGTTTGTATTGATACGTACTATATCGTGGTTTTACAGAGACAGAGCATTATATATACGGGAGGGGAAAAGACACAGTACACAAGGTTTTCACGTCTAGGCCAAGAAGGGTAGGAAATAGGGTAGTACGGGCTACAGAACCAGCTATATCATAGAACTATTTGAGCAAAAGTTGAAATGGTATGCATTGGGGAGAGACTATAATCCACCCCAAGTGTGGGAGCCAATTCTCACACCCTGGGCTGAGCTACAGAAAAGTGGGGCAAAATAATTTTTGAGTTTTTTCAAAACTAACCGGGTTTTGAAAAAGCTTCATAACATAAAACAGAAATCCTTCAAATACTTTTTGAGGATTCCCTAGCTCTTGTTTTTTTTCTGAAAATCCTTATACATAATACATAAAAAGAGTTACATAAGCATTCTAAAAGGATACTGTAAGTGATATCAGGGTTGAGTGAACAAGAGCATCGTATCCTCCACTGGTTTTCTGCTGAAGGGACCGCATCCATAGCGGCTTTATCCAAGGCGTTGGGAGTATCCGAGGTAACTATCCGGCCGGATTTAAAAAATTTTGCAATCTCAGGGTGGATCAACCGGCAACGGAAAGAGGCCGATGTATCCCCATATTTTGGAACACCAGTAGGAGCAAAAAAATGCTATTGCCAAGTTGGCAGCGGAACTGGTCGAGGTGGGGGTGATCATGATTGAAGCGGGGACCGCCACTGTCCTCATGGCCAAGTACCTTGCGGGAAAGGGGGATATCCCTATTGTAACTAATTCCACCCTGGTGTTTTCATACGCCTGGAGATGTCCGAATCTGCAAATCACCATGACCGGTGGCGAATTCCGGGGGTTTACCGAATGTCCAGTGGGACCTATTGCCTTAGAGACCATTGTACGGCTTAATGTACGGCTTGCCGTTGCGGGGACCGATGGCTTTACCCGGGAACGAGGCATGACCACCCACTTCATAGAGGAAGCGGAGATCCTCAAAGCTATGAAAGTTCATGTGGAAACCGCGGTTTTAGTGGCGGATTCCAGTAAATATGACCAGACCGGTTTTATTAAAAGCCTCCTCCTTCACCAAGATACAGCTTATGGTAACTGCTGGAGGTTTACGTGATGAGGCGGTCAAAGAACTAAGCATTACCGGAATTAAAATCATAAGGAGTAAATTGTAGCTATGGCGCATATCGTGATCATGCCCCGGCAGGGGAACACCGTGGAATCCTGCATCATCGTGGATTGGAAGGTACAGGAAGGGGATAGGGTAGCAGCAGATACCCCCTTATGTGATGTGGAAACCGATAAAGCCACCTTTGAAGTTCCTGCAGGAGCCGAAGGCACGGTTCTGAAGCTCCTCGGAGCAGCCGGGGATGATGTTCCGGTCTTGAAGCCTATCGCGGTGATTGGCAACCCTGGGGAGGATTGGAACGCTGCTCTGGGTACCGCAGCGCCCGGAGCAGCAGCGGATCCGGCGGGGATTAAGGAAAAGAATGAAAAGAAGGACCAACAGGCAGTGCCGGTTCTGGGGGCTTTGCCCGGGTGTTCCCCTGTTCAAGCAGGAGGGGGCGAAGCAGCGTCTCCCCGGGCGCGGCATAGGGCGGAAAAAGAAGGGCTGCCTCTCACCGGTCTTAGCGGTTCAGGTCCAGGGGGCCGGATCCTAGAAAGGGATGTGGAACAGGCGGTACAGGAGCGTCCCCGCTTCACCGCTGCAGCCCAGGAAGCCCTGCGTGCAGGAGCGGTCATGCCCCCTGTCCCAGGATCCGGGCTCGGAGGCAGGTTTACCTTGGCGGACCTTACTGCCGGGGTAAACCCGATCCCTGCAAGTACCTCAAACTCAGGAACGGTGGGTTCCGAGACTGCCCTGAAGGAGGAAGGAAAAATCACCGAAACTCCGGTCAAAGGGATCCGCAAAATCATCTCGGATCGGATGCTCCGTTCCCTTAGGGAGAGCGCTCCATGTACCCTGCATAGCTACGCATCTGCGGTACGGCTCAAGGAAATACGAGAACGGATGAAGGCTGCTGATGCAAGCCTGGGACTGGGGCAGATCAGTATCAATGACCTTATCCTGACCGCGGTTTCCCGGGTGCTCCCGAGGTTCCCCTTCATGAACGCCCATACCATCCAGGATTCTCAGACCGGGGAAGCCTTTATCCGAACTTTTGAGCGGGTACACCTGGGGGTGGCAGTGGATACGCCCCGGGGCCTCATGGTGCCGGTTATTCGGAACGCAGACCTCCGGTCTTTGCGGCAGATTTCCGCAGAAGCCAAAGGCCTGGCCGCAGCCTGTCACCAGGGGAGGATAGGGCCGGATGCCCTTTCAGGGTCCACCTTTACGGTTACCAACCTGGGCAGTCTGGGCATAAGCAGTTTTACCCCCATACTCAACGCCCCGGAGGTTGCTATCCTGGGGGTCTGCGGGATAGCGCTTAAACCCCTGTCCATAGGGGAGGATGTCAGGTTTGAGCCGGCTATTGGTTTGAGTCTCACCTTCAACCACCAGGTAGTGGACGGCGCTCCGGCGGCCCGGTTCCTCAAAGCCCTAGGAGAAGCAGTAGCGGATATGGATCTATGGCTGCTCTAAGCAACGCCCCAAGGTGGCGCTGCCAATCCCCTGGACAGTCCAGTTCATGGAACAGAGCGTCAGTTTCAAAACCCTGTTTTAGACGGCTTTTTCCTTGACATCTAACAGTGCTGTTTCAAAATTGAAGTTTTGAAACAGCTTCAGTACATAAGGAGGTGTACTATGTATGATACCATCATTATTGGCAGCGGCCCAGGAGGGTACCTCGCCGCGGAACGCTTAGGTCAGGCAAAGAAAAAGGTCCTCCTCATAGAAGCGGCATCCTTGGGCGGGACCTGCCTCAATGTAGGCTGCATTCCGACCAAAACCCTGCTCAACTCAGCGAAGCACTACGTCCATGCTCAGGAGGCCCACAAGTACGGCCTTACCCTTACGGGCGTCTCCTTTGACTGGGCTGGAATCCAGCGCTGGAAGACCGAGGTAGTGGAAAAACTGCGGGGAGGTCTTGCCAGCCAGATGAAACGATACGGCGTAGCCCTCGCCGTGGGCCGTGGAGCGATTCTTGAAGCCCCTTCAGGGGATCGGCCCGGAACCGTACAGGTCGCTTTGAACGCCGGGGGTACGGAAGAACATACCTGCCGGACTATTCTAGTCGCTGCAGGGTCGGTTCCAGCGCTGCCTCCTCTACCAGGGATTCAGGACAACCCGGCAGTGGTGGATTCTACCGGGCTTTTGGCCGTTGAAGCGGTCCCGAATCGACTGGCCATTATCGGAGGCGGAGTCATCGGGGTGGAATTCGCCGGACTCTTCGCAAGCCTGGGAACTAAGGTTACGGTTGTTGAAATGATGGAAGAGATCCTTCCCTTCATGGACCAGGAGCAGGCCCCCTTGTTCCGCCGGGCCATGAAAAACGTGCAGTTTAGACTGGGATGCCGGGTTGAAGAAATCCACCAGGGTACGGTACACCTAGTAACTAAAGAAGCAAAAAAGGAGGCTCTGGAAGCGGATCAGGTGCTTATAGCAGTGGGCCGCCGGGCGGTCCTGGATACCTGGGGCGCCAAAGCCGCGGGAATCGATGTGGGGCCCAAAGGGATTACCGTGGATGATCGGATGCGGACCAATGTGCCGGGGATCTGGGCTGCAGGGGATGTAACAGGGAAGAGCCTTCTTGCCCATGCCGCGTACCGTATGGCAGAGGTCGCAGTAACGGACATCCTCCGGTATTTGGATGGAACCCCTCAAGGGAGTAACCGGATGCGGTATGATGCGGTGCCTTGGGCCGTATACGGCATCACCGAAGCCGCAGGGGTAGGGATCACCGAACAAGAGGCCGCGGTGAAAGGTATCCCTATCCTCAAAGCCTCCCTCCCTATGCGGCTCTCAGGCCGTTTTGTGGCGGAAAACACCTTCGCAGGCCAGGGCGCGGTCAAGGTCATCGCAGATGCCGGTTCCCGGCGGATCCTGGGGGTTCACGGGGTGGGGGCCTATGCCTCGGAGTTTATCTGGGGCGGGGCGGTTCTCATCGAACAGGAACTTTCTATTGAGGAGGTAAAACAGCTCATCTTCCCCCATCCTACGGTGAGTGAACTGATACGGGATGCGGTGTGGGAGATTGCATAAGCCATGTCCATAGAAGAACAGATCCGTCAAAAGGCCCGGGAACTGGGTATAGAGAAATGCGGTATCATCAAAGCAGAAGCTATGCTGGACTATGGAGATCGGCTGCGGGAACGGATGGACCGGATCCCCCAAGGAGAGGCGCTTTACAAGGGGTTTATGGGTTTCGCGGATCCTCGTGCAGCTTTCCCCTGGGCCAAGTCCATTATCATAACGGCCTGTTCCTATGGGCATTACCATATTCCTGCGGCCCTGCTGCCCCATTACGGAAAATTCTATCTCGTGGATATGCGGCTCAATCCTGCGTCCCCTGAAGCCCAGAAGTTGCGGGTCTTTGAGGCGTATCTGCATGAACTGGGGCTGCGGACCGCCACAGAAGAGAAGTACGGCCTGACCGCGCTTCGATGGGCCGCCTCCAAGGCTGGGCTGGGACGCATCCGGCGAAACAATTTTTTCTATACTGAAGACGGTTCCTGGTTTGCGCTGAACGCCTGGATCATCGATCAGGAACTGGAACTCATCGAAACCCACCACGTCCGGGAATGTCCCCGGCGCTGTACCTGCTGTATCCGTTCCTGCCCGGCCAAGTCCCTTTCCGCTCCTTACACCATGAATATGGCCACCTGTATCAGCCGGCTCTCTACTTCCAACGAGGCGCTCTCCTATACCGATGAAGTCAACCGGATGATGGGGACCTGGTTATACGGCTGTGACGCCTGTCAGAACGCCTGTCCCATGAATAAGGGGACCTGGAAAGATCGAGATCCCTTTCCTGGGCTAGAGGAACTGGGTAGCCGGCTTGTGCCGGAAGAGATTCTCTCCATGGACTATGAGGATATCCGAAGGTTCCTTTCAGGGAAATTCTTCTATATCCGGGAGGAATGTTTGTGGCGATGGAAGCTGAACGCCATCAATGTTATGGTCAACGGCTTTCAAGAAGCCTATATCCCCTATCTGCACCAGGCCAAGGAGGATAGATTCGCCATAGTGCAGGAAAAAGCCCAATGGGCCTTGCATAAGATATCTCAGATGGAACAAGAGGTTCCCTCTGAAGCAAGCTGAGAACCCTCGTAGGCCGTGCCGGTTACTCAGTACGCATCATAAAAAGTAAGAGAAAAAGGGAAATAAGGAGAGAAAATGCCTAAATCACTGGTCATAGACCCCCAGGAGGTACGGAAACCGGCGGCGCTTACCATCAAAGACATACCGGTTAATCAGTATACCGGGGACTTTCAAACCGAAGTCGCCCGGTACGGAAAAAAAAGGCTCATCAGGATATGGTACGATATGCTCACCATCCGGGAATTTGAAACCATGCTGAATACCTTTAAGACCCAGGGGGCCTGGAAGGGTATTACGTATAACCACAAAGGACCGGCCCATCTTTCCATGGGGCAAGAGGCTTCTGCGGTGGGGCAGTGCGTCAATCTGAGCCGGGAGGATTGTATCTTTGGGAGTCACCGGAGCCACGGGGAGATCCTGGCCAAATGCTATTCCGCCCTATGGCAGCTTACCGGCTCTGCAGCAGGCCCTAATCCTGAGGGGGAACAGCAGCTTGAAGCCATCATGAAGGGTTTTCTCCAAGGAGAAACCTTGGCAGTGGTGGAAAAGATCCCCTATACCAGTCTCAGGGATCTGGGGGAACATTTCGTCCTCTACGGTACTTTGGCGGAAATCTTCGCCCGGAAGTCTGGGTTTAACCGCGGGTTGGGCGGTTCCATGCATGCCTTTTTTACCCCCTTTGGGTCCATGCCCAACAACGCCATTGTGGGAGGTTCTGCGGATATTGCCCTAGGCGCGGCTCTCTACAAGCGGATCAACCGTAAGCCCGGCGTGGTCATCGCCAATATCGGGGACGCTTCCATGGGTTGCGGTCCTGTATGGGAGGCCATGATGTTCGCTGCCATGGACCAGTACCGGACCCTCTGGCCTGAAGAAGCAGGCGGGGCGCCGCCCATACTCTTCAACTTCTTTAATAACTTCTACGGTATGGGAGGACAGACTGTCGGGGAAACCATGGGTTATGGGATCATGGCCCGGGTCGGTGCAGGGGTTAACCCCGAAAACATGTATGCCGAACGGGTGGATGGGTACAATCCCCTGGCAGTGGCAGATGCAGTGGCCCGGAAAAAGGAACTCCTCCTGGCGGGCAAGGGGCCGGTTCTTCTGGATACCTTGACCTACCGGCTCTCAGGCCATTCCCCTTCGGATGCTTCTAGTTACCGTACCCCTGAAGAGATCAAGCTCTGGCAGGAAGCGGATTCCCTTGAAAGTTACGGGAACTACCTGGTGGAACATAAGCTCATCTCCCAAGAGGGCTTGCAGACCCTGCAGGAGCAGGTGAGCAGCAAACTCCAGGCAGTGGTAAAACTGGCTATTGATGATGAGGTTTCTCCCCGGGTAGGAGGGGCTTTCATCGAATCGGTGATGTTCTCTCACGGCCAGGTTGAAATGTTGGAAGACCGGGAACCGGAATTGTCCCAGCCGCTGCAGGAAAACCCTCGGGTGAAGGCCCTTGCAGGAAAGGCTCGCTATGGCTTTGATGCGGAAGGAAAGGCAGTATCCAAGAACAAGGCGTTCCAGTACCGGGACGCTCTATTTGAGGCGATGGCTCACCGGTTCACCATCGACCCCACCATGGCGGCTTGGGGGGAAGAAAACCGGGACTGGGGCGGGGCTTTTGCGGTGTACCGGGGGCTCACAGAACTGCTGCCTTATACGCGGCTCTTCAATAGCCCCATCTCCGAAGGGGCCATTGTAGGTGCCGGGGTGGGCTACGCCTTATCCGGGGGTAGGGCAGTGGTGGAACTCATGTACTGCGATTTTCTGGGCCGTGCCGGAGATGAGATCTTCAACCAAGCCGCTAAATGGCAAGCCATGTCCGCGGGGCTGCTCAAAATGCCCCTGGTGGTCCGGGTTTCGGTGGGGAACAAGTACGGTGCCCAGCATAGCCAGGATTGGTCCGCCTTGGTTGCCCACATTCCTGGGCTTAAAGCCATGTTCCCCGCTACCCCTTACGATGCTAAGGGTATGCTTAACTTGGCGCTTCGGGGGACGGATCCGGTTATTTTCTTTGAGAGCCAGCTTCTCTACGATATGAGTGAACAATTTGAAAGCAGAGGCGTCCCCGAAGGGTACTACGAAGTGCCTGAAGGGGAACCGGTCATCAGGAAACCAGGGAAAGACCTCACCATCGTGACCTTGGGGGCGACCTTGTACAAGGCCTTGGACGCGGCGAAGAAACTGGAAAGGGTATATGGGCTGCAAGCGGAAGTGATTGACCTGCGTTTCATCAATCCCCTGAACTACCAGACCATCATCGAATCAGTACAGAAGACCGGCAGGTTGCTGCTGGCTAGTGATGCAGCGGAACGGGGTTCTTTCCTGCACACCGTGGCCAGTAATCTGCAGACCTTTGCCTTTGATTACCTGGATGCCCCGGTAACCGTGGTGGGAAGCCGGAACTGGATAACCCCGGCAGCGGAAATGGAGCAGCTCTACTTCCCCCAGGTGGACTGGATCATTGACGCCATTCATGAGCGGATCCTGCCCCTCAAGGATCACCGGCCCCTAACCGTGCAGACAACCCTGGACCTAATACGGCGGAACCGCCTCGGCGTCTAACACCTGGGATGGGCGTTACAGGGGCAGTGTTGTTACTAGAACGGCATAGGTCCTTCACTCCTACCATTGATGTTGCGTTCTTACAACAAAGCCTGCGGCCTGGACTTCAAAGCGCCCAACCCAGGAAGCAGGGGACGCTCCGTTTTCTTACTGCCAGGGGCAATAAACCCGCGGGCGGGCGCTTGGGCTGAGCGTTACAGGGGCAGTGCTGTTACTAGAACGGCATAGGTCCTTCGTTCCTGCTATTGGCGTTGCGTTCTTACAAAGCCTGTGGCCTGGACTTCAAAGCGCCCAACCCAAGAAGTAAGGGACGCTCCGTTTTCTTACTGCCACAGCCAGTCGGGCCAGTAAACTCGCGGGTGGGCTGAGCGTTACAGGGGCAGTGCTGTTACTAGAACGGCATAGGTCCCTTCATTCCTACCATTGGTATCGCGTTCTTACAAAGATGGGATTTCCCGTAGAGCAAAATCCGCTTTTCAAGACCCGGCTTTCTTTTTCTAAGACTCGGTTTCGTCTCTCCAAGCCCCGATTTATACTCTCCAAGACCAGGTGTCAGCTTTCCAAGGCTCGGATTACTCTCTCCAAGACAAGTTTTCGTCTCTCCAAGACCAGGCATTCTCTTTCCAAGACCCGGCTTCGTCTTTCCAAGACCAGATTTCTACCCTCAAAGACTCGGTTTCGTCTCTCCAAGACTCGACTTTCTCTCTCCAAGACCCGATTTCCGCTCTCCAAGACCCGATTTCTATTCTCCAAGACTCGGCTTTCTCTCTCCAAGACCCGATTTCTATTCTCCAAGACTCGGTTTCATCTTTCCAAGACCCGATTTCCGCTCTCCAAAACTCGGTTTAGTCTCTCCAAGACCAGGTATCCGCTTTCCAAGACTCGGCTTTCTCTCTCCAAGCCCCGATTTCTATTCTCCAAGACTCGGTTTCATCTTTCCAAGACCAGGTGTCCGCTTTCCAAGACCCGGCTTTCTCTCTCCAAGACCCGATTTCCGCTCTCCAAGACTCGGTTTCATCTTTCCAAGACTCGGCTTTCTCTTTCCAAGACCCGGCTTCGTCTTTTCAAGACCAGATTTCTACCCTCCCCTCTCGGTCAACTCTACCAAGGAGAGCTTTGAAGCCAGCCAAAGGGATGAGGGTATGCAGAGGCATATCCAGCGCCCTGTTTTCGTGTTCTATGCCTCCAAGTAAGCCTTTCCTTCCGGTCAATAAGGGGGACAAACCTGCAAAACAAGGAGAGAATTAACAAGTGGTGAAAGTCTCTGAGTTTGGAACAATTCCCAAGGCAGGTATAAAATGTGTTATCAATAAACACTCTGTTTCATCAAAAGCAAAATTCACCCCATTTTATACCCAATAACGGCGCCGGTGGTCATGAGCCGTTCAATATTCCGGCGCGGCGGTTCCCCGAATTGCCGCTTGTACTCCCGGTTGAATTGGGCAGGACTTTCATAGCCCACCGCAAAGGCGGCTATTTCGGCGCTCTTGTCCTCGGTCAGCATCAGCCGCTGCGCTTCATAGAGGCGCAGCCGTTTTTGAAACTGGAGCGGACTCGTACCGGTAATCCGGCTGAAATGACGGCTGAATGAGGTCGGCGACATAGTAACCTGGGCGGCAAGTTCCGCAAGATTAAAAGCCTCCCGGTAGTGTTCCCGCAGCCAGCTCACCGC
>JAITAI010000179.1 GCA_031284195.1 Treponema sp. | reverse complement strand
GAACTTCGTCTTCCGGCGGTTCGGGGACATCGAGGGCTTCTTCAAATACTTTTTTTGCCGGTTCAGCCATGTGCAAGAGGAGGGCCAGTAATTTTGCGTCATTCGGCGTAAACCACAGTATCAGTTCTTTTGTGGACAACCGGGGGAAACGCCGTTCATAGCGCAATACTGCCATATTCCAATAGAATTGGGCCACCAGCCGCCTTTGAAAATGAAGGGTATTGGCGTAATCTACTGCTTCTCCTCTTGTAAGGGGACCCTCTATTTGTTCCTTGTACTTTTCCCTGTATGCACCGGCCATAGCCGCGGTATTATTATGGCAGTCCTTAACATAGAAGCGGAATATGGCAAATATGGCCGCGCCTATTTCAGGGCTGCGATACGCCTGAATCAAATCCACATAAAGCTGATTTATCAGAATACGCCTGGGGATACGAACCGCCAAAAAGATCGTGACTGCTGCTGATAGTACCTGAATCACATTGCTGTATTTCTGTAAAAAACACAGTATACTTCTCATATTATCTCCTTTGCCGCCATGCGGCGCACTTAAACCCCCCAAGGAAGCTGGGCCTCCTTGGGGGGTCTCTTGTTACCGTAAAACCCAGGTATCGCCCTGTCTCACGTAGGTTCCGGCTTTTTTACCGTTGCTGTTATAGACTTCGTCAAGGCTCCCATCAAATACTATATCATAGTAGTAGGAGTCGAGAGCAACCCCAGCCGGCAGAGTAACGCTGGTGAGCAGGTTGCTGTAAAATGCCTTCCTCCCAATGGAAGTAACGCTGTTTGGTATGGTAACGCTGGTGTGGTGCCGTGAGGATCTTTTCTTTCAACTGGTTGCATAAACGAAAAGCCCCGGCTAAGGTTACCATGAACCGCCTCCTGACCTGATAATCTACACCCATCCAAAGGAAACGTCAAGTTACCCAGGGTCGTAATGCTGCCCAATAAAAGATGAAAGGGCCTTATGGCTAAGGTTTCCAGGCCCCCGGGCCCTCAATCTTTTCCCAGCCCTTAACCTGCCTATTTGCGTCCAAGATAGGCGCTCAAATGAATGAACACCCAATAATACAGAGCAGAAAGCCCGCGGTAAGGGAAACCTTACCGGTATTTTTGCTTTAATTCTTCAAAAGATATGGTACCGTTTATTTCCTCAATGACCACCGAGCCGTTAAGAATCTTAAAGAAGAAATCCGCTATATTGGGAATCGTCAAATCCACACTGCTGCCGTCTTCTTTTTGCAGTGAGTAGGTCTTCAAAATCTGAGAACCCAGGCTTGCGGATATAATAAGAAAATGATTTTCCAGTTTGTCTATATCAATCAGATCGCCTACCAGTATCCTTGAGGCAACGGAATAACTGTTAAGCAGTATCTTTGTATCTGAATCATCGACCAAGACCGTTCTCTGGACATCGGCGTTTATATCCAGCTTGATTTTTCCCGTATTCGGCATAACCGGAGCGCCTTTGTACAGAGAACCCAAGTCCGCCAAGGTGATATTATAGAATTCCGTACCCGGCAGCGGAGCCATAGGTTCAACGGAAAATGCAGTAGGATACAACAGATAGTTAATTCCCCCAGCCATTACTTCCGGTGCATTAAAGGTGCCGGTGATAACGTTTTGCAGGGTAAGTTTCTTTGCGGCAAAGCATCCGCCCAGGACAACGGTGTTTTCCAGTTGAATTTCATGGGCGAAAATACTGCCTGCTACAAAACAATGCTTTAATTTTATGCTTTTGCCGTTAATGTCTGATCCGAATATGCAGCGGCCAGAGATCAAAAGCGCAACAATGGAATCATTGGTGGCCACTGCTTTCTTAAAGAAAACGGTTTCCTGGGAATCGTTCTTTATGTGCACTTCGTTATGGGCATAGACTGCGCCGTTGAATTCCACGGGACCAGAATCCACTAACAAATTTCTAGCGTAAATTGCGCCTTCTACAACGACATTTCCCTGGATCGACAGATCCCGGTCAAGTTCGCCGCTGGTTTTTGGCAATATATTGGTCTTGACCAGGTTATCTTTTAGGCCAACAACGGATTCGCCTATCACAATTTCATTCAATACGTTCATGTCCGGCTCCTGTGGTTCTACAAAATTAAAAAACTGCGATTATTCCATAGTTTCATCAGTTCGTCATACACCCGGCGTTTAGCTGCGGCATCTTCACCGTCATCCGGGGTTTCCGCAAATTCCGCTTCAGCCAATGCCCTGAATTCCCTGTCAAGTAAGACTTTACCCTTTTCCCCAGGTTCTTTCCAATGAGAAGACGCCTCACCACGGCAGTAAGCGTCAATAGAGTGGCTGATGTGGGACCTTTGTTCCGGGGACAGGGCATTGGAAAGAAAACAGGTGTAATTTTCCCTGAAGGTCCTGTCGCGGCCTCCTTCAAGCGTATCGCTTTCAGTAAAAACAACGGGAAGCAATAATGAGGTCTTGTCTTCAACCGGTTCATTTCCCAGAAATGAATTGATAAGCGCAGTGATCCGGGTTTCCTGGCTTATATAAGCGCCCAGGGTTTTTATAATATCCCGAGCCTTTCTAAAAAAACTCGACGTCAAGAGCATCAGTTTCGTGGATGCTTCTTCATGAAGCGCAATAAAATGCTTAGCCCCTTCGCCGCTTATGGTTTCATAGATAAGTTTTTTTTGAATGTTTTGAGAGAGCTGAAAGGCCGGTTTGTCTAGTTCGTATATTCTTTTATAACATTCCCTATCCAGATCGCTGAATAGGGTAACATACCGGGAGGTGATACGGTTAAAATCCTTTTCCATCTGAAGGGTTTTTTGGCTTACCCCTTTTCCCTGTTCCTGAATCAGGCCGAAGGCCGCTTTTATGGCGCTGTCTAAAGCCTGAAGCTGCTGGGATAACTCGGCTTTTATGGTTCCAAAAAAACCGTTAAGCAGGGAGCCGGACACCTCTCGAGCGGTTTGATTAATCGCAGCAACCTGGGCCGCGTTCATGACCACAACGGCACCGGTCAACAGGTCGATATGACCGTTGACCCTGGACACGCTGCCGTCAAAGGGGCCGGTGTCAATGTGAATCACGATCTGAGCGGGAACAGTTCCACTGTAGGCTACATTCAGGGTTCCCCCGTTTTCACTTTTGGGGTACCTAACCGAGTTTGAGCCGTGGTAGGGAACCTGTATGGTATAAGGCTGATTATAGCTCATTGTTTCAGAACCTCCCAGGAATTTTCCTCAAACAGGCGCATTATTTCCTTGCCGGTACGTTCATCGGGACGGTCCTGCTCGCAGAACCGGAGGAATTCTTTTTTTATAGTTTCCTTTTCGCCGGTGCTTACAGAGGACCAATTAAAGGTACCTTGCATACTGCTTATTTCGGCTATAATGGGGCCGGAATGTTGCCATTTGTCTGTTTGGGCAGTATAGATATTTTCAATAAGATCATGGCAGTTGAGAAAACTTTCTGTCAAAGAAAAGATCACCGGCAACAGATAAGATTTATTATCCTGAAAAGGAGCGGATCCATTGGCCCTGGTGAAGGATTTCGGCTTTTCCGCCTTGGAAAGAATTTGTTCTCCCGCAGATTCTCGAAAGACGATGCGCTTCAGCTTGTCATGATAGGAACGGTTTTCAACAGTGGACTCATAAAGGGTCTTTATGGTATCCCTGGTTTTCTGTTTAAGTTTTCCGCTTATCGCGGTTTGAGAAACAGAAAGGGTTTCCTCGGCAGCGCTGAACAACAGAGAACTGTCATTTTTCAGCCTATCAAAAACAAGATTTTTCTTTGTTTCCGCTATTTTCATTGCCGGGCGATCCAATTCCTTGACCCTGGTTTCAAGAGCCTTGTTTAATGCTTGGAATAATGTATGGTACCGCCGGCAAATCATATTATAATCATCCTGCATTTGCCTCCGTACATGATCCAAAGCCTTGGCAAGCTGAAAGAGAATGGTCTCCTTGCTTATCATTTCAGTATAAGCCGCCACAGCCTTTTGACTTAACTGGGACTTCATCAGGACGTAGAATCCCTTATCCACATTATCGCAGATAGTTTTAGATGCGGTCCGTTCAGCGGCAATGACCGCAGCTTTCATGGCGCTTACTGCAGTGGTTACCCCGTTTACATGTTCCTTTACCGTGTCCACGGTTCTTGCCATGGGGGACGTATCAACCGTAAAATCATACCGTTCCATGATTAGGTCTCCATGCCTTTTTCGGCTCCCGGCTCCTCTTGCATCCCCCCAGGGGGAGATTCCGGTGCACTGTTACCGGCAGCTTCGGTTTCAGATGCTTCCCGGATAAGATCTATCGAAAAATCATCATACATCTGTTGTTCAACCCGCGGCGCAGGGGGAAGCTGGGCGAATTTAGCCACATAGGGACTGATGGCTATAAGTTTTTTACGGCGGGGATCCAATTCCTGCAACTGATCGGGAACCGTGGACCGGGCCATATCCCGGTATTCCTGATCCCGTAGGGCCGCTTCGTAGTAGGGTATATAGCCGAATTCAGCGGCCTTGCGATCGATGTCTTCTTTCAATCGATCCATATAATCGCTGAATTCCATTTGTTTCTGATTGAATTGCGCAGCTTGTACCTCGAAACCGGCAATCACCTCCGCGTTTTTGTGCTGTTCATGAACCTCAGCGCTGTCAAGGGAATGGGTCTTGTTCATGGCCTCCTGGGTTTCCTGCAAAGCCTTGTAGGTATGAAAAGAACGGATATAATCAGCATAGGCTTCCCGCATGCGGTTGATAAGATCCGCTGACTCCGCGCGGTTCCTGCCGTAAAAGTCTTCTGTATCCCGGTGCCACTGGTTAAGATAATCGATCTTTTGATCTTTTATATTATTGTAGATCTTCAGCCGTTCAACCCGGTTCTCCGCCATAAGGTTCTGAATAACCGGCGCAAGGACCTCTTCTTGTATCTGATGCATCCCAAAGGGCATGGATGTCCGGGATTGATCCTCTGCAATCCACGCAGTAGACAGCAAATCGTATTTAACCCGGGAACTGGATTTCAACGAAAAAGGGGTATAATCATCGACCGAATCCTGATAGTCAAAACTAGCCAGGCGAATCCGCTCAATCTCTTCCGCTTCCAGCGCCGGTGAATACTGATTAAAGGCTGATTTTAATACCGTGGAAAATATCATGTTGGCGTAATCTATTACCTTGTTTGATCCGCTGATCTTGGTACGGCTTAAAATTTGGACGGATTCGGCAAGGCGCCTTATCAGTTTCTTAAAATACTCGATCTGATTTTCATTGGTATTTTTTTCAAAATTTTTCTTTACTTCATTGAGGGCATAAAAGGTGTCGATTTTCTCTTTAAAACCGTCGATAGTATACACCGGGACAACCGGTTTATCTTCAGGATCAGACGCAGCGTATTCTTTAATAAATTCGGCGGTTTGGCTTTGAGGCAGTACAACCGGTAAAGAAAGGGCTACTGTATCGTTATCATGCAAAAGATACCGGATGTTGCGTACCTGGCGGTCAATATTCCCCATGTAATCGTACATAGTAACCCGCTGCATGGACGTGGAATAATCGGCAGTATCTATTTCTTCCGGGGCAGATGCCTGTTCTATCACCGGGGCTTCTTTAATGCCCTTTTCCAGTTCAGAGAGGGACACCAAAAGATCCTCCGGCTTTCTTACCACGGACATGGAAAAATCCGTATCCTGAACCGCACCGGTATGATCCACCAGAAAACTCTTGTTTTCAAAGGGCACTTTTGTCGCAATGGGAACATAGGCGACGCCTATTTTTTTTACCCTGTAATTCCTGCGTATATCCCGGTGAGCTTCTTCAAAGCCCCTTATTTTTGACTCGTTTTCCTTGATGGATTCAAGGGCATGTACAAGGCGTATAATACCCCCTATACTGCCAAGAGCCAAGGCATAGCCGATATAGCCGTAATCGCCGAACAATCCAGTGGCGACCGGGAGCACCAGGCCGAATATGAGGGCGAGCACTGGAAAAACCACGATGATAAGGATTCCCTTTTTTTTGTTTTTCCAGGCCAAGGTTATTTCTGATCTGGCCTTTTCAATGGATTTTTCCAGGTCCATCTCTTCTTTAACGATTTTTTCGGCTGCTTTTTTATAATAATCAAAAAGAATTTTGGCCTGATCCTGATACAAGTTCATGGATTCGGCAAATATTTTTCCCTGCATTATGGTCCTCCTATAAGGTGCTTCAGCAAAACTACCCGGTTACCCGCCCTGAGGCAAGGATGATTTTTAACCGGTTCAGTTTCTCAGCAATTTACGTTCTTTTATAAGCATCTGCAGCGCTTTCACTTCCCGTTCAAACTGGACCAGATGCCCGCCTTCAGATACAGTATCACAGAATTCCAGTAAATTTCCCACAACATCGAGGATTTTTAAATCTATTTCAGCGCTCCTGTTTTGATCGACCGGAGAAAGATACCCTATATCATCAACAGACTGTTTAATCAGTTTTTGTATCCCCTCATATTCATTGGATAATGAACCGGCTTTAAGGGCCAGCGAAGCGGCCATGGTTTTCATTTCCTTAAGGTACCGTGATTTATTCTTTTCTTCAGCGGCCGCATTACCCGCATGGGAAGCAGCGAAACAACCGAAATATACCGATAACAGGAACGCAAAGAACACCGTGGATTGGATTACCAGCGCCCCGTTCAGGGAAATAATAAAAAATCGCAGCAGCCCTATGACCACAACCGAAGCCGGAATATATACAAAAATCCCGATCCAGAGCATGAGGACAGAGGGGATTTTCCTTGAAAAATTACCGGTGGGCATGACTGAAAAAAAGAAGGGGATAAAAAAGACAAGGTACATTATTCCTATGGATATCCACATAAAAATATCCCGGTCAGAAAGGACCCCGCCCCGGTTAAAAAGGAAAAAAGCCAGAAGAACGATTCCTGCTCCAAAAAGAAAAAGAATAAACCTGAAAAATGATGATAAGATTCTGGTCATATTTTATTCCTTAATTGATTTAATTGATTTTATTTCCGCAGCTTGGGCAGAATTTTACTCCTAGGGGTACTGCTTGCCCGCACCGGGAACAAGCAGTACCGCCGGGAACCCCCTGCTGAACAAGCTCAGTACCACAGGAAACACAACGCCGGGAGGTTTCCAGATTATCGCTGCCGCAACGGGGGCAGGGATTATATTTATGCCCGCAGAAGGGACAAAAATTGGCAGTAACGGGGAATTTTTTAGCGCATTTGGCACAGAACACCTCTTGACGCCCCCCTGCCCCGGCGGTTTGGCTGACACCGGGAAACCCTCCTCCGGCAAACTGCTGGGGGGGTTGCATCAGGGCCTGTCCTCTATCCATCATGCCGGTCATGGCCGCGGCTCCCAGAATCCCCATATCACCACTGCCGGCTAACGCATTATGAGCAACGCCGAAGCTCTGCTTTTGCTGCCAGGTATACCCCGCGATATACTGGGCTGACCGATCGCTCAAGGCAGCGGATATTTTCTTACCGTCTTCGGTGGAGGTATCAATATCCACAGAGGTGATAAAAAAACCGGTGAGCATCATACCGTAGGCTTCCCAAAATTCCTTAAGAGGCGGTCCGATAAACTTTTGCAGATCTTCCAAATGCTCGGATACGGTCATGATTCCAATCCTGTTATTTCGCATAAAAGAAGTAATAACGCTTTTTGTCTTTGAGATAAGTTCACCCAGAAAATGGCTGGTCAGTTCCGCTGCGGTAAACCGGATAAGGGTCCCTACCAGTTGCACTAAAAACCGTTCCGCTTCCTCGACTTTAAGACCGTACCTGCCAACCGCAGCCAGGGGAACCATCTGGCCATAATCCGGGTCTTGGTA
Organism: Treponema sp.; assembly: GCA_031284195.1. Taxonomy (GTDB): domain Bacteria; phylum Spirochaetota; class Spirochaetia; order Treponematales; family Breznakiellaceae; genus JAIRLU01. Next base: position 4,085 of record JAITAI010000179.1, on the reverse strand, counting down.
CCGCATGGTATCGGTTCTCCAGTTAATAGTGAGGGGAGCGGCCTTGTTGACAAACCAAATTTCAGCGGTAAAGGGGTTTTTCTTGCCAAAGGGAATACCGAACAAATTACGGAGCAAGGGTAAATTTTCCGTATTCAGGGTATGTTTTCCCGGACCAAACTTCCCAAGAATCTGCCCTTTGGAAAACAATACCGCTTCCTGAGATTCCCGGACCACAAGCTGAGTAAAAGTACTGAGGTTATTGTTGGTATTTTGTCCGAATTTCCAGGCAAAAACATCGTTTTTGGCGTCGTTCCATTCAACAAAATCTATAAATGCCATACCATCCCTTTTTTTAGCCTTACTAGGTTCTGTCCAAAATCAGCTGCCAGGACAAACCACAGGCCTCTAGTTCATGTTTTGATGTCTTGCATTATTGAGAGAAGTCAATTATAGCTACCCCTTTTTTGCGTGTCAATGGGGCATTGACTTATAGAAACCAGGGCCTGGCGCCATAGAAACACCTCAAGGGGAAACGGACGGTTTGGAGACCATCGAACCGGTGCATAGTGCCTCAAGCCTATGCACCGGCGGGGTAGTCCAGGCGGGTTTCCCGAAGGGCTTACAAGGGGATGTACAGGATTATGGGTTTATACGGTAGGTACATTTAGCCGTTGCCACGGGGTGCATATCCGTCAGGGTCCCGGTGTTTTCCACCACAAGGCCGCGCATAAGCACATTATTGGACAAGGGCGCAGCGGTGTTTTGAGGGTTCACGGTAAAGGGAGCATCATAGGCCGCAACCAGTATGATTTCTTCTCCGTAGGGTTTGGTCATTCTGAAGCGGGTGTTATCGGGGATCTGCCTGGTCTGGCCTGCCCGGATGAAGTTGTTATCCTGGAACGAGACCGGATAAATAACCTGGGCGTTTCCGTTTACATCAATGTGGGTTACTTTAAGGTATGCATCCCGGGCCGAATAAATCTGCATGGTCATATAGTCGCCGTCGTGATACTCCTGGTTTGTTTTATCGGTCTGAACTGTAAGCTGAAAGGGATTGTCAGTACCGGCGTAGAGTACATTCGCCATATTGACCCCGGCGCTTCCAGGGGCTTGCTTTTCCAGCAGCGCGGCAAGCCGGGGGCCGGGCTTGATATGCACGGCCCGCAGGCTGCTGGTGGCCTGTTTTACATCCGTGGCATATACCACGAGACGGTATTCCCCGCCTAGAGGGGTGAGCTTGCCGTAAAGCAAGACCTGGGGCCCCAACTGATGCCCTATGGATTGCGCCGATTCATCGCTCACTTCGCCGCTGGCCTGATAGGTCAGTTCCTGGCGTATGAGCTCCAGGTTTTGGCGGTCCACCAGCGCCAAAGAGGAGCGGTCTTCAAAATAAATCCATAACTCTTCAAAGATATAATCCGAGAGGGTCTGGGTTGCTGCGTTGAAATTGACCAGGGCTATAGGGGAATGTTCCGGGAGGGTACGGGTGAAATAGGCGGCGATTGCTTCCAGGGCCCTGTCCAGGGTCATGCTCTCCGGTGAAGATGGGGCGTTAGTCTCCCTGGTTTCCGGGGGCTGGGACGCGCAGGAAAAAAGGAGGAGTAAAAACAGCCCTGCTAGAGGCGCTGCCAGAGCAGAAAAGATGGTATTGATTTTTAGGTTCATAGGTCTTCCTTTGGCGGATTAGGCCGGTCTCGAAGGATAAAGGGCCCTTGCCTGGGGTCTCCGCAAGCCTTGGCCAGCGTTGACCATGCCCTGCTCCCTGGAGGTTTAGTCATTGATGGGGTATCACCAGGAGCAAGCCGAAAACCGCGTTGGGGTTCGCCGATACTGCGGTAAAAGCAAGCCGGTCCGGTTCATACTGGACTTGGGCAGGGGGAATGTAATCAGGGCCGGCTGCACGGGCCACCCGGTCAGAAAGGCTCCCCGGTTCCTGGGAAAACCGGTTCCGTATCCCGGCGATGTTGAGCTCCCGTTTGGAATACAACACCACCAGATAATCCGTACCTGCTGTATGGTCTAACTGGATCCAAGAAAATTCTCCGGGAAAGGGGATCAGGTTTTCCGAGTAGTCCAGATAGGGGGAAACCGCGCTGCCCGGCGGGGGGAATATCTGCGTTGGGGCTGCGCCGCTTTCATCTGCGGCAAAGGCATAGACATAGGCCGCTTCCCGGTTCCCCAGGAGATACCGGAACCGGGTTCCAGACCCGTAGGGGGAAGCGGTTTGGTAATACCCCTGCTGAAAGGTGACGGCCATGCTGGAACCGCCGGGCATTTCGATATCGGCAAACCCTGAATAGATAAGGGCGGGCTGATAATTCCCCAGGTTTTCGCTGATACTGTAGGCTTCCCGGACAAAATCCGCGAATACATCGTAGGGTATCCAGATAAACCCCCGGTTCCCCCAGGATTCGCCCCAGCTATTTTGTATCTCAAAGGCTCCGTTGTACTTTGTATCGTCATAGCCGATGATGCACAGGGCATGGCCGCCATAATTCGTGCCGGAGTCTTCCGGGGGACGCCACACGTCCCGGGCGCGGTTAAAGGATGGGGGGCAGTTCATGGCGATAATCACCGGCTTGGATTCGGCGATGCTTTTTTTCACCCCTTGCACCTTGACGCCCGGATCCCGGGTATTGGAACGGAACAGGGTAGCGTATTCGGCTATGGGATAGGTCCGGCTGTTCGTGAAGACCGAGAGGGAAATCCGGGGAAAGGGCGTTCGTTTTTCTATATCCAGCATTTTAACCGGCCCTTTGTCCCGCATGAACGAAAGCGCCCAGGCAACCGGCGCACCCCGCTGGCCTGCGGGATCATCGGGCTGGTTATTATACACAAACATATTCTTGTATACAAAGTTGGGAGAAAATACGTTGGCCGTGTTTGCCAGGGGGTCCCGGCGGTTCAGGGCGACCGATTCCAGAATCGTCCGGGCTGCGTAAACGCTGGACCAGGCAGTACAGGTGCCGTAATTCCCCTGATCTCCGGGCTGCGGGGCGTATTGCTTTAGGGACGCTGCCTGGGGCAGGGCCTCGTATACACGGGAGAGCTGTACTGCTTTTTGCGGAAGACGGTCATACAGCGCAGCATCAAGAACCGCGCTGCGCGGAAACGATTGGGCGCTCAACATGGCCGGTATCCACCAGAGCAGCGCTGCTACCCAATATACTTTGAGTCGAACCATAATCCCTCCAAAATAACTGCCCCCTTGCACCGGAGGCTCCTCTAGTATACTAAGTCTGTCTTGTATGGGGAAGGTATCTTACGGCAGCGTAACCAAGGCAGAAGCCCTGCACCCCCAAGGGCAGCACGGCGCAGACCAGGGGGAAACCCCGGAAAGCCGGTTCCCCGGCAGTGCATGAAAGCCGCAGGGTCCGGCACGCCCCTTGAAGGGTGCGCCGGAAGCCTGAGCCTGGGGGTCTGCCTTGCTGCAAACGTGCGGCTGCCTTGATGATACAGTGGAATGGTAAGGACCTATACAGTTCACCGGTAACAAAGGCTTCCCCACAGAGATGGAGCAGCAGGTTCGGTAACCGGCGCGGAAAGGCATAGCATATCCGCCAAAAAATTTGTAAAACCTTGGGAGGCTTGAACGCCCCCCAAACCCCCCAAGGGAGGCCCCCTGCTGGACAGCAGCTTCAAGCCCAGGGCTTACCGGCCCTTACCAGGCCAGCTCGCTCCTGCGGGTGTGAAGCCGCCTTTGACCGCTGAAGCCCTGCACCCCCTAGGGCAGAACGGCACGGGCAAGGCGAAAACCGTTGCTACTGATCCGGTACGATGGCCCATTGAAGCCCCGGTAGGCTGAACGCAGGTACTGGGCGCTGCGGTCCCAGCTACCGCCGCGCAGGACCCGGTCCGAACCTGAAGCAGGGCCGCTGGGGTCTGTCTGGGAGCTGCTGCTATAAGCCCAATACCTGTCCCAGCACCATTCACACACGTTCCCGTGCATGTCATACAAGCCCCATCCATTCGCCGCTCCGCTCCCTACTTCCCAGGTCTTTGCCCGGTAAGTCCCATTCCCATTCCCATTGTAAGGATAGTTCCCGTCATAGTTCGCCTGCGCCGTGGTGATGTTGTTCCCCGTATGGAAAGGCGTCGCAGTC
>JAITAI010000162.1 GCA_031284195.1 Treponema sp. | reverse complement strand
TGGATAAACGAGACGATACCCCGGGAAACCGGCACCGAGCGGAAGAAGTTAAACGCCTCCTGAACGGGCTGCCCGTCGCGGATGACCTCGGCATAGATGCCGAGGCTCTGTAAAAACTGATTTACCGGGCCGACAGGATAGGCAAAGAGGCTGCGGAAAAGCATGGCCACGGACGCCGCCGTCAGCAAGTTCGGCATATAGATGATCGCCCGAACCGCGCCGCATCCCTTGAGCCGCAACGTAACGTCGGAAAACCAGACGGAAAGCAGGAACGCGATGCCTATCTGAGGCACGAAGTTCCAGCCCCACATGATAAACGTATTCCCAACCGCTCCCCAAAAATAGGAATCATGTATGAGCCGGGAAAAGTTGGCAAGACCGGTAAAATTGAAACTGGGATTTAATCCTTTCAGATCGGTGAAAGAAAGCAATAATGTATAAACTGTTGGATAAAGGTTGAACCCCGCAAAGACAAGGACAAAAGGCAGAACAAAGAAATACCCCCATTTTTGGAGCTGCGCTTCGTTCCCGCCGATTTTGGCTTTCATGGTACCTCCTATAAAACCTCCCTTCGCCAGGCGAAGAGGCAACTGGATTTTGATCGTTTACACCGGGACTACCTATTCCTTGCAAACGCTCAAAATCCTACAAGCGCTTAGAGCCCAAGTTGGGCGTTCACCTGAGATTTAAAATCTTCGATTACCTGCTCTTTTGTTTTTTCACCGTTCACATAGGCGTTGGTAGCCTCCAGGAAGAGGGCTTCTATGGCCTGGTCGGTACCTTGGGTAAGCTTGCCGTTGACGTTCTGCGCCAGTTCGGCAAACACCGCATAGTGATTCTGCCCGCCAAGGAAGGGCTCCGAGAAGTCGCCTTTAATCTTATCAACGACCACCACATTATCAACCAAGTCGCCGGAAGCCTTGGCGTACGCTTCAAGGAAAGCGTCATTGGTTGTTAAATAACTGATCAACTCCTTGGCGCCCTCAGGGTTCTTGGTGTTCTTCCATGCGGCAAGCCACGTTCCACCCCAGCGGTACGGCATGGGGCCGGGAACCATCGCCCAGTCTCCGGCAGTATCAGGAGCATTGGTCTTCAACACATAGTGCAGACCCCATGTGGGAAGGAAATAGGAAAAAACTTCAACTGGGACATTGCGTTCATCCGTGAGTTTACCCTGCATACCCGCAAACCAGCCTTCGGACCATTGCTGCGCCCGGCCTTCGTAGCCTTTATCATGCAGCAGCTTGACCGTATCAAGATAACTTTCCATCGCCGGGTCGATAGAGAGCTTGCCGTCAACCACCCACGGTTTTGTGCGGGCCGCTTTATAGGGCATGAGCAGGTCTTGGAACGCGGAAACCGCCACGCAAGCGCCGTTTGACTTCGTTTTAAGCTCTTCCGCTGTTGTAAGGAAGGTCTCCAAGTCCTTGAAATACGTCTGGACTACCTCAGGGTCGTCCGTGCCGAGGTACTTTTGGGCAAGACTCCTGCGGTAGAACACCGCGCCCGGCGTAGCCTGCCATGACATACCGTAAACTCTGCCGTTATAACTGCCGACATCAACGGGATACCGGAGAATCTTGTCCTTGTTCGCCTCGTATACATCGGTAATATCGAGTAGCAAGCCGGATTCGACATACTTGCGGACAAAGGCATCCTCCAAACCGAACACATCCGGCGCGCCCTGCCCTGAGGCAAGAACCGGGTCGAGCTTATTCGGGAACTGCTCGGTAGGGGTGAGGGAATACTCAATCGTCATATTGGGATGGGCCGGCTTATAGTAATTATCCACCAGACCGCCGATTTCATCGGTGAAAGACCAAACCACCAATTTATTCGGAGTCCCACCTGAACCTGAGCCTTTGCTACACCCTCCCACGGCAACGATAAGTACCGTGACACAGAAATACCAACCAAATTTTCTCATAAATCCTCCACAAAACATGATTTTTTATCATAAAACAAGCCAGAGCCAGTTGTCAACTAGTATAGGATCTCACGAAAAAAGTCGCTGCATCTATCTAAAAATAGGGAGTGATCCACAAAGCATAAAAAAAGTCATTTCAAAGGCCATCCCGCGAGTAAACCGCTTCTTGGAAAAACAACAGGCCCGTTGAAAGGCCCGGTATGCCTCATCCGGCACTTGTTCCCCTAGGATCCCCACCGTCCAGTCATAGTTAAATAAAGAAAACTCCCCATAGGAACGCTCATAGTATATACTATCCGATACAGTAGGATTCTTGATTATGTACATGCTATGGCTCATGGAGATTGTTATGGTGGGGATACTTTTGAGGCTGAACGAACCATGAGGGGTTTAACCCCTACCAGCGCCCTGCGGGGTTAGCCTCGAGCCACCGCTGGCGGGAGGCAAGGGGCGCTTCGATGGCTCATTACCACTGCCCTACAGGAGCATTAAGCCCGCTGGGGGAGTGCCCTACAGGGGCGTTAAACCCGCTGGGGGAGTGCTTCGTACTCGGATAGGGTGAGGGGTCTGGATTCTCCGGGTTTTAAGTCTCCTAACCGTATCGGCCCGATCCGTATACGGCACAGTTTCACCGGGTGCAGGTGGAAATGGGAGAAAACCCGCCGGATCTCCCGGTTTTTTCCTTCAATCAATACGACCCGCAGGGCCTTCTTTCCCAGTCGCTCTACCTCTTCCGCACGGTACCACACCCCCTCAATCAAAACACCCCGGACAAACTCCTCTGCTACGGTATGGGGGATGAACCCTGAGGCTTCTACCAGGTATTCCTTGGGAATACCTGCTGAAGGATGCCCCACTTGCGCAGCAAAGGCCCCATCGTTGGTAACGAGGATGAGCCCTGAAGACCGGTAATCCAGGCGGCCTACGGTGTAGAGCCGTTCCGTGATTTCCTTGGGGAGGAGCTCCAGCGCCCGGGGCCTCCCTTGGGGATCCGCTGCGCTGCATAGATAACCCTCAGGCTTGTGGAGCGCCAGATAATACCGGCGGCTTTCAAGATGGACCGGGAGGCCGTCAATGCGGACCTCATCCTGGGGAAGCACCTTGGCCCCCAAGACCGATACCACCGAGCCGTTCACCGAAACCCGGCCTGCGCTGATGAGCTTTTCTGCAGCCCGGCGGGATGCTACCCCTGCATGGGCAAGGTAGACTTGGAGCCGCATACTTTTCCCCGGTTCTAAAGGACTATTCGGTACTTTCCCGTTCAAAACGTTCCGCCTCCTGATCATTAAGTTTCGGTAAATCCGCAATACTCTCCAGCCGGAATAGTTTCAGGAATGCTTTGGTGGTTCCATACTGAATCGGTTTTCCCGGAACATCCCTTTTACCCACTTCCCGGATCAATTCCCGATCCAGCAGGAGCCGTATCATGGTATCCGCCTGAACCCCCCGAATCGCCTCGATTTCACTCCTGGTAATAGGCTGGGAATAGGCGACGATGGAGAGGGTCTCCATAGCTGCCCGGGATAGCCGGGATTCGTTTTTCTTACCGTACCGTTCCCTGAGGGTGTTCCAGTATTCCTTTTTGGGAGAAATCAGGATTCCCCCGCCTATACGGGTCAATTCCACTCCTGATTCCTCATGGGCGTACCGGCTTTCCAGGGCCTCTAGGGCCGCCTGCACCACATCCTTGGCCAAGCCGGAAATGCGAGAGAGGCTGGCCTCATCCAGGGGATCCGCCTCAAGATACAAAATAGCCTCAATCAGGGCTGTCTCTTTCTCCAATCGAAACTCCATTACCTGCGGTCTGTTCCTGAGCGTGGTGACTTGGGCGGATCCGAATATCCCCAAACATACGGTTCTGCCATATCACCACGAGTCGAATCTTAACCGCCTCCAAAATCGCAAGAAAAGCACACACCATGTCCATTAGGGAACCTTTACGAACCACCAAGTCCGTAAGGGTACACTCCCCATGCTGCTCCAAAAGCTCGTTCATGAGGGTGATTTTCTCGTTCACCGATACTTCTTCATAGAGATCGATGATCCGTTCATTGGAAAGATTCGTCATGAGGGAAGAAAAGGTTTTGAGTAAGTCCCAGATATCCACCTGCTGCCACAGTTCCTCCTCGGTAAAGGGTAAGACCCGCTGTAGTCTTTTCCGTTCGATAAACCACTCGGTTTCCCGCTCCTTTGCTTCCATGAGTTCTGAGAGCTTCTTGAATTTCTGGTATTCAATGAGCTTATCCACCAAGCCTTGCCGGGGGTCCTCCATATCCTCCTCTAAATCCATTTCCACTGGTAGGAGCATACGGCTCTTGAGGTATACCAAAGTAGCGGCCATGACCTGAAACTCGGTTATGTCCTCCAAGTCAAAGGCAGCGGCATAGCGAAGATACTCCAGGTATTGTTCGGTAATTTGGGCAATCGGGATATCGTATACATTGATTTCGTTTTTCTTAATTAAAAAAAGCAGCAAGTCCAGGGGACCTTCAAAATCTTTTAATCTAAAACTGCGGGCAGCGTTCGGTTCTGGGGAACCTGGAGTATCCATACTATAGGGCAGTATATAGCTTTGGTTCATAGTGAGTAAATACCCTGGGGCGGGAGGCTGGCAAGCATCGTCTGATAGGAAACGCCGGTCCGGGGATCTATGGCCGTGGGGACCAGTTCCAGGAGGGGAACCAGGGCAAAGGCCCGTTCTGCAAGCCGGGGGTGGGGGATTTCCAGGTCTGGCGGTTCGGCGATGAGCACGTTTCCAAAGAGGAGGATATCGATATCCAGGGTCCGTTCTCCCCAGCGCCGTTCTTGGGTTCTGTCTCGGCCCAAGGAAGCCTCCAGTCTATGGATGACCTCGAGCAAGTCCCAGGGGCTTAAGGAATAATACCCGGCGACCGCGGTATTAAGGAACCGCTGCTGATCCAGTACATGAAGCGGTTCGGTCTCAAACAGGGAAGCCCGCTGCAGATCCGCCAGGACTTCTCCCAAGGCCGCTATCGCGGCTTCCAGAATCCCTAGGGAATCTCCCTTATTTGAACCTAAACCTAAAACCACGAGGGATGCGGTCATAGTCTAAAAAACTCCCCCTACCATGAAAAGGACACCCTCCTTCATTTCACCCAAAAGGCGCTTCATTCATGTACAGCGCATGGAACTCATGGTACTATGAAACAGTATATGACCCCATTGTATATAGGGATATCCCTGCTGTCAAATAAAGAAAATAAAGAAAAGAATAATCTGCATAGAGAAGGAAGGCGCATCTTGGGACTCCTGGCACAGGAACCAGCGGCCTCTGCATCGATAGACCATCTGATTACCCGGGAACCCAGAGGGAGACCCTATTTTATCGACCGCCGGGGAGATTTCAATATATCCCATGCAGGACGGATGGTGGGGGTAACCTATACCCAGGAACGGTCTACCCTAAGGGGCTTGCCCCTTCGTACGGGCTGCGATATCGAATACCTATATCCCCGGGGGAATCTTGAAGCCATTGCGTCCCGGTTCTTTTCTGCAGAAGAACAGACCTACATCACCAGAGGGACTCAGGAACTGGAACGGCTCACCCGGTTCTATCAGCTCTGGGTATTAAAGGAGTGTTTCCTCAAAACCTTGGGCTTGGGGATAGACCTCATAAAACACACTCCGAATTTTATTCAAGAGCATACCCTGGAGAAGGAACTGGCGTACCGAAAACCTGGAAGTACCGGCAGCTCGGAACTTACCTTGACCTTGTACCTCTATGAACTGGGGAATCCCCTGGAGGAACCCTATCTGCTTGCCCTAGCCCAGGAAAGGAATCCCAGGACGGCCTTTCTTTCTGAAGGAGCTGGCCCTCAGGTGCGCTGGTTTTCTCAGGAATCCCTGCCGCTACGAAACAAGGCGGAAATACAGGTTCTGATACACGGCATTAACGGATAAACCGGTTGGGAATATACGGCTGAGGGCTCTGCAAAATGTCAGATTTTAATACCCCTCGACGGATAGTCTTGGGCATGGAAAGAACGCTATTCGATGTCTGGTGTATGCTGTATGGTTATAGAGAAACAGTTGAAACTGCTAGCAATAAGAACCCATACCCAAAGGAGGAATCGTATGGATATGACCGAAGCAATGTTAGCCAAGATTAAGGCAAGTATGGCTCATGCCATGGAAGGGGCATTTTATAGGAAACATTTTCACGGGATACACCCGGAAGATATCCAAACACGGGCAGATTTTCAAAAGCTCCCCTTTACTGAAAAAGAGGACCTCCGGGAGGCTTATCCTCTGGGGCTCCTGGCAGTGGGGGAAGCGGAGATCGTCCGGATCCACTCCTCATCAGGTACCACCGGGACTCCGGTAATCATTCCTTATACCCAAAAAGATGTGGATGATTGGGCAGTGATGTTCGCCCGTTGTTATAAGACCGCAGGGGTTACCCCCCTAGATCGGGTGCATATCACCCCAGGCTATGGTCTGTGGACTGCGGGGATCGGGTTCCAGCGAGGAGCTGAGCTGCTGGGGGCTCTTGCTATTCCCATGGGACCGGGGAATACGGACAAACAGATCAAGATGATGATAGATTTGCAGTCCACTGTACTCTGTGCCACCTCATCCTATGCCCTGCTTCTAGCAGAAGAGATAGAAAAACGGGGGCTGCGGGACCGGATCGCCCTTAAAAAAAGTCTCATCGGTTCTGAGCGTTGGGGAGAAAAGATGCGGGCTAGGATTGCCGCGGAACTGGGAGTGGAACTTTACGATATTTACGGTCTTACCGAGATATACGGCCCGGGTATTGGGATCAGTTGTAAACACGCCTGCGGTATGCATCTATGGACCGATTACCTCTATTACGAAATTATCAACCCCAAAACCGGTGCAGTTCAAACCGAAGGAGAAACCGGCGAACTGGTGATCACCACCCTCCAGAAAGAGGGGGCCCCTTTGATCCGTTACCGTACCCATGACTTAACCAGGGAACTGTTTGGCCCCTGCCCCTGCGGACGGGAGTTCCCGCGGATCGATACCCTGATCGGCCGTTCCGATGATATGGTAAAGGTCAAGGGGACTATTATCTACCCCAGCCAGGTTGATGAAGTCTTGGCTGCCATAAAGGAAGTTTCCAGCGAGTACCAGATCATCATCGATCATCTGAACGGCAGGGATATTCTGAACCTCCTCTTTGAAACGGCCCTCCACGATAAGGCCGCCATAAAGACCCTGGAAAAAACCGTAGAAGGGGCCTTCAAGGAACGGATCGGTCTTACCCCTCATGCTAAAGCAGTGGGCATGGGGGAACTGCCCCGAAGCGAGAAGAAATCCACCCGGATCTTCGACAACCGGTATTAAGGCGCCTTTGATGGGCTCCGCATAAAGCCCTTCTGTGGAGTAGGGGATGGCCTGGGGACTTGATACAAGGAGGAACCGCTGAACCAGCATATACTAACGGCTCTTGGCTTGATACTGTTTAGCCTTGGCAAAGTCTGCTTCCGCACTTTCGGTGTTACCCTGGCGATTATACGCATCTCCCCGGCTGTAATACACCCGTGCATCCTTCGGGTCGATCTCTATGGCAACGGAGAAGTCCCGAATAGCCAGGTCATATTCGCCTTGCTGGTAATAGGTCTTTCCCCGGTTATAATAGGCCCCTACATCCTTGGGATCGATCTCAAGGGCCTTGTGGTAGTCCGCTAAGGCCCGGTCATCCTGGCCTATATGAGCATAGGCAATACCCCGGGTAGTATAGGCAGGCCCAAACAGAGGATCCAGCTTAATGGCTTCGGTACAGTCCTCCAGGGCTTGGTCATACTTATCAGTGGCGTTATACACTGCCCCCCGGTTAGCATAGGCCGGGGCATACTGAGGATCCAGCTTGATGGCTTCGGTACAGTCCTCCAAGGCTTGGTCATACTTATTAGCGGCGTTATACGCTGCCCCCCGGTTAGCATAGGCCGGGGCATACTGAGGATCCAGCTGGATGGCTTTGGTGCAGTCCTTGATGGCCTTGGTATACTGGCCGGTGGCGTTATACGCTGCCCCCCGGTTAGCATAAGCAGCCACATCGGCAGGGTCGAGATCTATCGCTGCGGTAAAGTCCTGAATGGCCAGGTTATACTCACCGGCATGGTTATACATCAGTCCCCGCTTATTATACACCGGCGCATTCTTGGGAGCGAGGCGTATGGCCCCGGTAAAGTCCTGAATGGCCAGGTTATACTCACCGGCATGGTTATAGGCAATCCCCCGATTCATGTGGGCCGCCGCATCTTTGGGATCGAGGCGTATGGCCTCGGTACAGTCCTGAATGGCTAGGTTATACTCACCGGCATGGTTATGGGCAATCCCCCGGTTCGTATAGGCAGCGGCATAAGCAGGGTCGTAGCCTATGGCAGTGGTGTAGTTCCATATCGCCTGGTTATAATCCCCTTGGTGATTATACACAATGCCCCGGTTATTATAGGCAAAGGTAGACTGGGGGTTGATCTCTATGGTTTTGGAGAAGTCCTGGATAGCTCGATCATACTGACCGGTGATAGCATAGGCGATTCCCCGGCTCGTATATGCAAGGATATCCTGGGAGTCGAGGCGTATCGCCTCGATACAGTCCTGGATAGCTAAGTCATACTCGCCGTTAAGGGTATATGCCACTGCCCGTTTAGTATATACCCTCATATACTTGAGATCGAGTTTTATGACCATAGAGAAGTCTTTTATGGCTTTGGCATACTCCTTGATATGGTTATAGATAATTCCACGTTTATAATAGGCCCCTG
>JAITAI010000246.1 GCA_031284195.1 Treponema sp. | reverse complement strand
GTAGGAAATATATTATGCCGCTGTTCCAGAGTGGTAAGCCATTCGGTACTGATGTAATTACTACCCAGAGCTTCATAGATGGTGGTAAAATTTCGTAAAGCCCCCTCAAGCTGATTACGGGCATACTCCACAGATTCTTGTTTGTACAAGCGCTTGGTCCAGTCCGAGGTTTGAACCAAGAGTATCTCCCGGGCTGCCTGGTTTAAAGCCCGCTCCTTAATACCTGATTCATTGGGAAAACGCTCCGCCAGTTCGATCATCCGTTCTAGAGAACGGACCGTATGGCGATAAATCCAATCATTGGAGGCATCAAGCCACATTTCAGCGTACCCATTGGTCCCTGAAGAGGAAAATTCAGGAACCATCCTCTGGAAGTGTGCAATATCCTGTTTATAGAGGTATTCTACAGGGGTCATAAACTGAATATCATCCCGGATACTCCCTTCCCGAAACAGAGTTTCCAGAAACTCAGGACCCTCATACCAGAGGCGGCCAAAGGTATCGGCCTTGTAAACACAGAGGCTTAGGGCGGTCTCTTGCATATAGGCTGATGCAGCCTCTAGCCGGGAAACCCGGGCATCCAGGAAAGTACGGACCTGCTCTTTGACCTTTTCCGAAGCTTTCTTTGGATCATACACCTGCTTTTTACGATCCAGGCAGCCCAAGGCCCGGTATTTATACCCGGTTTGGGTACGACTCCCATTGGATCCAAGAAAGGACTTTACCATTTCAGAAGGCAGCTCGTATCCCACATCTTCATACAGATCCCGGTACACTCCTGCATAGGAAAACCCCCGATCCTTATCCGCAATATCGTGATAAGCGTAAAAGTCCCGGGCCATGACAAAGATTCCCAGAGGGGTTTTGATTGGATAAAAACTCCCCTTAGCGGCACTGGGTTTGCCAAAGATCAGTCCATGGGTATCTACCAAGGTATAGGCGAAATTATAGGCCCTCAGATACTTTTCCAATTCCGGGGCCCAGCCAAGCTCTGGGAGCCAGAACCCCTGAGGAGACCGCCCGAAATTGAGGCGATAGGAGGCAAGGGCAACTTCAAATTGGGCCTGAATTGCTTCGCTATTGGAGGTATAAAAAGGTAAAAAACAATGGGTTGCCGCAGTCGTTAAGAGTTCCAGCCGGCCTTTTCTTTGATAATAATCACAGATTTTAAGGATATTCCCTTCATAGCGTTCGGTAAATAAGATCCGCCGGTCCACTACTTTATCGTAAAATCGTTTTGCCAGATGTTGCAGTTCCCCTTCCCCGCGGGTCCGCTCCATCTCCTGAAGTCCGAATTCGATCTGTTTATTGGTGTATTCGAGATATCGCTGGATGAGCAATTCATCCCTAAGCATGTGACAGAGGGTCGGGGAAAGGGAAAGCCCCAGCCTAAAAGGAATGTGATCCGCATCAAGCCGGTCGAACACTTCCAACAAAGGGAGATACGTCTCAGAAAGGGCTTCAAAAAACCACCGTTCTTCATAGGACTGGGACAACTCTGGATGCCGGACAAAGGGCAGATGAGCATTGAGGACAATCGAAATCACATGAGGTTTGGGCATACAACTCCTTTAGAAAAAATAGACATGGGCCTTTTTCAAAAGACGGACATGGGGAAAAGCCTTAAGAGAAAAAACAGCACTTTTTATCCTATGGACTTCATACGGGAACGGCGATCCTCATTGCGGAGTATATGGAAATCCTCAATTCCAGATAGTCGGGCCAGCGGGGTATACCGATCATCACCAACCCCATCGCTTATATACTCCGGCTGGGGAGGGCTAAACAAGGTAGGCACGGTAAATGTATGAGAAGTAGCCAGCGCCTGTTCTTCCCCGCCCCGGAGCACACACAGTTCCACTCTGAAACGCCCTCCTCCAGGAGGAAAGCCCAGATACCACGCGGTATCGGTGGTACCCACTGGGATGGTAAAGGAATCTTCCTGTTGTGAAGCCTTGGAAGGATCCACCGGAGAAACTTTGAGCTGATATCCCTTAAAATCCCCGGCCTTTTCATAGTATTCTTTATCCGCGCTTTTGATCTCCCAAAAGGTAAAGACCCAGAGGGGATCCCGGAGCAGGACCTCAATGAAGGTTATATTATACTGCTTGGGCAAAGGAACCGGTTCAGGAATATCAGCTTCAAGAAGGGGAACCGCTTCAGCGGACTCTGAGCCGGACTCATTGAAGGCATAGTCAGCGGTGATATCTATTATTTCTGCAATGATAAATATCCGCTCTAGGTCCGGAGGGATCTCAATACCGAAACCATCTGCTACTCGTATCAATTCATGGGTGGTTAAACTTTCTAAATAGGATCTTTTGAGCGATGGGGCTTGTATAAAAGGGTTCTTAAAGAGCAGATTATCCATATCTGCTCTATGATGGAAAAAAAGAAAGAACATGTCAAGTATCATCTGGATCGAAGTAGCGCTCATGCCTAAGGGTATATTTCTTTAATTGGAGCAGTTTCACAATGAACCGGCTTTTGAAATTGGTTCGAAATATACTTTTCACGGCTCACGGTTCTATTCTATGCCCTCACCCTAAGTCGCGGCCCCTTGCATATTTCCCCATTTACGGTCATGGTGAAGAAAGAAACCAATGCAGTACGAAATAGTGGTCGCCGATCCCGCGAAAAATATCACCTTGTTTGTGCTTAACCAGGTGGAAAACCGGGCGGAAGCAGCTCGACTGCTCCTGGAGGCTCCTGATCTAGGGGCCGAGCAGGTGGGGTTTGTGATACCTCCTCAGAGGCCTCAGGGGTTATGGCGGCTTGAAATGATGGGCGGAGAGTTTTGTGGTAATGCCGCCCGTAGTTTCGGCCTTTTTGTAGCCCGGACCCTGGGATGTTCAGGGCTTGTGGATATCCCCATTGGTATTAGCGGTATGCCGGATCCCCTTACCGTAAAGGTCAATGTGGAGGCAGAAACCGCAGAGATAGCCATCCCTAAGCCGGTGGCCCAAGACACGCTGATGCTTACCCTTGCCCCGGACTTACCCAATCTTAGGCTTCCAGTGTATTGCTTTGCGGGTATTACCCATGTTATCGCCCCTGGAATCTCCCCAGGGAACCAAGGGAAGGCTCTGTTTTATACGATTAAAGCACAGGTCCAGAGAAGGCTAGCCATACCCCAGGCCCTGGGGGTCCTGTTCTATGACAGGGAGGAGCACCTTATGACTCCCGCAGTGTATGTCTATGCTACGGATTCCCTGGTTTTTGAATCAAGCTGTGGTTCAGGATCCGCTGCCTTTGGAGCCTGGCAACACGAGACCCTTTGGGAAGGGGAAGGTTTTTGCCAGGTTATCCAGCCAGGGGGGATCATTGATGTTCGGGTACGTAAACACCAGGGCACCATACAGGCAATCTCCATTGGCGGTCCGGTGTACTTAAGAGAAGGACTGGTAATTGATGGTCTAGGTTGATCCTCAATGTACAGAGGAATCCCTGTCCATAACCTTGCGCTAAGCTCTATTGACAAATCAGAAACCCTTTCATAGGCTTATTTCATGGCGCCTTCAGATTCTTCTTGGGTATCAGGCTTATTCCTCCGTATAGTGGCGGGTTTGACTATTATTATAGCGGTGATAATCGGTATTGGTCTGGGTTTATCCTTGGCGGAAACGGCTAATATTAAAAACCAGAGAGATTTTGAAGAATTTGCCCCTGCTTTGCCCACTAAGATCCTGGATAGTACAGGTGTGGTGATCACTGAGTTTTCCGCTGATGAAAAGCGGGAACTGGTGTCCTTGAGTGAGCTTCCCCGGCATCTGATCAATGCCGTGCTTGCCCGAGAGGACCCGGATTTTTATAGCCATAAGGGATTTAGTATCCGAGGTATTGCCCGGGCGGTTTATGGAAAAATCACCGGGCGAAACCTAGGAGGCGGTTCCACCATTACCCAGCAAATCGCTGGAAGTCTCCATACGGATCGGACCGAAATGACCCTTACCCGGAAACTCCGAGAACTCTGGTGGGCCTTGCAAATGGAACGGCGATACACCAAAGACGAGATTCTAGAGCTTTACCTCAACTACCTTTATATGGGATCGGGTACCTACGGGGTAGAAGCGGCGAGTAAGTACTACTTTGGTCATAGCGCCCGGGAGATAAGCCTAGCGGAAGCGGCGATCCTAGTAATCCAGTTTTCGAGTCCTGCCCGGTACAATCCCTTGGATAATCCTAATACTGCTATGGATCGGCAACGGGCAGTGCTGGACCGGATGATTGAATTCGGATATGCCACTCCCGAAGAAGTAGAGGCTTCTTTTAAGAATTACTGGGAGAATTACGATTATACTCGGGCCTCAGTCGCCGCATACTACCAGCGGGAAGACGCGGCTCCCTGGTTTAGTGAATATGTCCGCCGGGAATTAGAGGATATGATGTACGGATCCATGGATTATTACCGGGATGGGTATACCGTGCATACCACCTTGAACCTCAACCATCAAGAAGTTGCGGAGAAACTCATGGAACAGGGGCTTGCCAAAGCAAATAAGGAATATACCGCTTCCCGGGGAACCCGCCTGGAACGGGCGGAACGGACCTACATACCTATTGTGGAACTCCTCTCCCTCACTTTCAACTTAGGGGGTATTCATGCGGCTACGGACGCCCAGACCAAACAAAAGGCCCTGAACCGCTACATCAAGGTGGTCAATCCAGTGGTAGACATGGCTGCCCTGATGTTCGGTATCCAAGACCTCAAGGGCATCACCAACGCGGGGTTTAACGCCTTGAAAGACAGTACTGAGCAGAACGTGGTAGAAGGAGCCCTCATTGCGATTGAAAACGACACCGGGTATATCACCGCCATTATCGGGGGATCGAAGTACGATCTGTCCAACCAGCTCATCCGGGCGACTCAGGGCCGTATTATGCCAGGGTCTTCTTTTAAGCCCCTGTACTATTCAGCGGCCATTGACAGCCGTAAATTTACCGCGGCTTCTTTGATTTACGATATACCCATGGTCTTCCACAATGAGGACGGCACCCCCTACATACCACTCAATTTTAAGGGTGAATGGAGAGGGCCGGTACTGCTTTACAGTGCTTTGACCAATTCCCTGAACGTTCCCTCTCTTAAGATCCTAGACGGCATTGGCTTTGATGCGGCAATTGACCGGGCCGCAGCCCTTCTAGGTATTGAAGACCCGGCAGTACGGCGCCGTACCTTCCCGCGGGTCTATCCCATGGGCTTGGGGATCATTTCCGTTACTCCCTTGCAAATGGCCCGGGCCTTTGGGGTTTTTGCAAACCAAGGTCGGGAGCTTACCCCTATTGCTATCAGGATAGTAGAAGATCGGAACGGCCGAATTATCCTGGACAAGGAACGGGAAGTACGACAGCGACAGCGGCAGAAAGATAATCTTCAAGTGATAAGCCCTCAAAATGCCTATATTATGACCAGTATCCTCCAGAAAACCGTGGAAATCGGTACCTTGGCGTCTGGATCGGGGTGGGGATCGAAGTTTACCTTTACGGATGAGCAGGGGAAACGCTATCGCATACCTGCAGCAGGTAAAACCGGAACCACCCAAAACTGGTCTGATGCCTGGGCTGTGGGCTATACTCCTTACTATACCAGCGCTATTTGGTTTGGCTTTGATAAACCCGGTAATTCCTTGGGATTATCCCTCACCGGAGCAACCTTAGCAGGTCCGATCTGGGGAGATTTTATGCGGGAAATCCACCAAGGTTTGCCCATGAGGGCTTTTATCAAACCCACCACAGGTATTATAGACGTACAAGTCTGCGCTAAATCCGGTTTGTTGCCAACTCCTGACTGTAACGAAGGGACGGTTACCCTGTCTTTTCTCGAGGGTACCCAGCCTGTTCAGTCCTGTAATCTCCACGGGAACACCCGGACCATTCCTACGACAACCAGTGCCTATATCACCCCAGAGGATGATGCTTTATTAAGTACCCTCAAAATGCCCACCTTACCCTTTGACATAGATGAGCTTCCTACATGGGAATCATCGGGTCCTGCAAACCCGGTTTTCGATGATATACCGGAACCAGATTATGGCTTTGAGTTACCCAGTTATAATCCGCTGTTGGATTAAGACTCCCCTGAAGCCCTGTAGGGTGCTTTGAAGGGGATGAAGCTATTGTAAAGCCCTGAGAAGGAAGATTCATTTTTCCAAGAGAATGGGCCCCTGATTTTGTCAGAGGAAGGGGCGTCGATTGCTTCTTGTATCTAAGCTCTAATGCTCCTATAGTGAACCTGGAGGCGTTCCCTGAATACCCCTGATTCCGCTGAACCTATTCATTGGCATCCTGCCTTTTTCCAGGCCCTGCAAGCAGAATTGTTTGCTTATAAGGATATGCTCGAATTCAAATATGAGTATCAGCTTACCACCGAACCCTTAAGAATCGATATCCTCATTATTCTGAAACCCCACACCACATACCTGGATAAGAACATCGCCCGGATATTCAAAACTATCAATGTGTTTGAGTATAAAAGCCCGGAAGATTACCTAGCGGTGAAAGATTTTTACAAAGTCTATGCCTATGCCACCCTCTATGCTGCCATTACTCCCAAAACCGCACTATCGGATATAACCATCACCATGGTGGGAAGAACCTATCCTCGGAACTTGATCAAATACTTCAGGGAAGTCCGGCATTACCGGGTAGAACCTGTACAGAAGGGCATCTATTACATCATCGGGGATTATCTACCGATACAGATCATAGTAAGTACCGATCTTTCCCCATGGGACAACCGATGGCTGAAAGACCTTGGCCGGGACTTGGAAAAGGAGGAAGCGGAACGTATATTTAAGGAAGGAACAAAGGTTCCATTACCTATGGATGCGTATTATGAAGTACTCATTCGGGCAAATCTGAAAATCTTTGAGGAAGTAATAGCCATGTCAGATGATACGTTAACCATTGAAGATATTCTTATGAGAACCGGTTTTATCCCCAAATGGTTAGCTCGAGGACGGGAAGAGGGCAGGGAGGAAGGCCGGGAAGAAGGCCGAAAAGAAATCGCCCTGAATCTCCTTAAGAAAGGCTGGACTGTGGAAGAAACCGCGGAAACTGCGGAGTTGGATATTGAAAAGGTACGGGCTTTATCGGCTTTGCTGTAATAAGATCGATGGTAGGAGTATACCTGCTGCGGATATCTCGGCGCAGAAGGAAGATAGATTTTTGGATTCCTGATCGATACCTATATGGGTGAAATGTACTCTATTTTTGTTTTTTTCTTCCCTTACTATGTTACAAGGTTTCATTGGATAACTTAGTGTTTTCTTTGTTTATCCGGGGTAATTTATTCCAGAGATCAGAGCTAAGTAGAATCATCTTCGGCGTATGGGTATGACTCTACTATTCTACGCCAGTTCTTCCAGTTCCGACCTCTGAATTCCCCTTTTTATAGAAAAAACAGGAAAGATATGAGGGCATTGAACAGGTTATCGGTGTGGTTCCGCCTTGATGGTAGCCGCATAAATGGAATTCAGGATCCCCAACAACGCGGAAATCGAAAAAAGCACTTCAATACCGGTAACTTTCCAAATCCATCCACCCATGAGGGCGATGAAGATACTGATCAGGTGGTTTACCGAAATGCCCGTAGAGAGGGTGGCAGTGATTTCTTCCTGGGATGAGGCAATGGCCTGTACATAAACATTACTGGCCATGCTCGCCAAGGAAATAATGGAATCAAGCACGTAGTTTACGCAAACTACGATGAAGGCCACCTGAGGGGAGAAGAGCCGATGGGCAAATCCGTAGAGAAAACAAACCAGGATTAAGATCAGGGTGTCGGTAACCATGATAACCTTATACCCCACCCTATCAATGAGCCTACCCATGAGGGGACTAAAGAAGATTCCAAATCCCGCGCAGATAGCCAGGAGCAAAGAAATAAGGGAGGTATCGGCGCCGTATTGGAGGATAAGCACATAGGGGGCGAAGGTGAGAAAGATCTGTTTCCGGGAGCCGTAGAAGATCTCCAGCATGTAGTATTTAAAGAATTTCCTGGCAAAATAAAAACGCCGCCGCGTTACCTTAATGGTGGATTCTTGCAAGGCTAAGACGATGAGAACCGCTCCGATCATCAGGGCAAGGGCTACGGCCAATACCCCTTGAAACTGCGCCGGATCGCTCCGTTCAAAATCCAACAGGGAAAACACAAAAAACAGCCCAGTAACCACCAGCAACCCGGCGATATTGCCTGCGTGGCTGATGGCGCTGGTGATCCCCAGAGCAGCTCCGCCGGTACTAGGCTTGGCCAGATCTAGGGATATGGTAGTTTTTACCGGCATGATGATATGCTCCCCGGCGCTGAAGATTACCATGAACAGGACCGGGATGATTTTTCCCAGATTACCGCTACTGGTCAAGAGGAGACCCATGAGGCCCGCTGCCATGATTGCAGTACCGATTTTAAATATCCGGCTTTCGGTAAACCGATACATCCCCGCGAGGATCAGTACCACCAAAAGCCCGGGGGTCTCCCGGAAAAACTCCACGATCCCCCGTTCAAAGGCGCTGATATGCAGGATCTCCGCTAGGTAATTATCTTGAATTCCCCGGTACAAACCGTAACTGATGCCTGAGAGGGCCAACACGCTCAGGAAGCGCCCTATTTTAGCATCAGACCGCGGTAGACGTCTCCCTTGATGTGGACCAAGGCCGAGATACGCCTATTAAAAACCAAACCGTAGACCTACTTTTACACTAGCCCCCTGCAAGTTAAAGCTTTTATCCAGATCCTGGGATCTGAGTCCTGCTTCAAGGTCAAGTTCGAAAATCCGGAGATTCAAGGCAAAACCCAGCCTATGCTTCCAGAGCGATTCTTCATAGCCCGTCCCTAGATGGAAAAAGAGTACCCGCAGCACATTCAAACGCAACTCAAGGCCCGCGTTAAAGTAGGGAGGTATTCCTTCGCCGAGTACATGGGTAAAACCGATATTCGGCCTGATGGTAAAGAAATCAACGCGCAAGGGCCGCCATAGGGCATAAACATCAAAACGCAAAGGCCGGAATACCCGGTAGGAACCAGTGGTGTACTCCTGCTTGAGTTCAAACTCAGGGATATTAAGGTTTTGATCCGTGAGCAGAGTATCGCCATTAATCTCAATCTTCTCAGAATAAATACGCATCTGATGATGCAGTACTGCCCCACCTAGGGGAATGTGGCTTAGCGTTCCCCCCACATCGAGCATGGACAAGAGGGCGTACTCTCCTTGAAGGGAGAGATCAAAGCCCGACCCTTGCATGACTACAGAAGGATCCAAATCTTCCAAGGAGAAGGGACTGTATACCTTTATGTCGCTTTCTGCCCAGGCGTACAACCTTTCCTCGCTATCTAATCCATAGTTTATCGTGGATTTGGGAATATAGATGAGGGGAACGTACAGGGCTGGTACAATACCGACCCGGAGTTTTCCAAATTTCGCGTGCACATCTATGGCTGCATCTGCGAAGATACTCCCGAAGACCGTAAGATCCCCCTCAAGCACATGCTGATTTATATTTCCCTCGGTGATCAAGGTAAAGATAGACTTGGGTATATTACCGTTTATCGCGCCTTCAACTCCGCCGGATATACCAAATCCCCATATTTCCCCCATATTGAAATTAAAGAAGACGGCAGTATCTATATCGGTATTTAAATTGACGCCCCCTTGCTTGATGCTATGGCTCAAGGAATTCAAGTCAAGGTAGATATTTTTCTTCATAATATCCCGAACACCGGTCAAGTTGTTGGCCAGCCCCACCCCCGCATCCAAACCAAATTCCACGAACCGGCGGGGTTTTTCCGCGTACAGGTGGAGGGATAGGATACTGCTTAATACCAAACACAAGGGTATGTATTTCTTCATGGTCTCTCCTTAAAAATTAACGGTTTGCTCAATCTTCGCGGCAGCGTCTAGCACCAGGGAAAAGTCAAGTTTGTTCTCTCTATTAAGAGGGTTAATCTTAAAAGAACTTCCGCCATTCGTACTTTTCACCAGGACTTTAAACTGAGGGTTAAAGGGATAGTCCGTTGTCGTAAATATGAGACCCTCAGGAGGCTCTGTCCCTGATTTTAATACTAATAGTTTACCATCTAAGGTGTCTCCATTTGGTTTCCCCACAAACAGATTCAAGCCCTCAATGATGGTATTGGTATAATTATAAAAACCAAGGCGCACTCCAGCAACGTCCTTAAGCATATCATCATCCTGGTCTGTTCTGCCGAACAAATCACTGTCCCCCTTGGAATCGGCGGCTTCCTTCAATGGTGCTAGCGTCCATTCTTGATACGCCTCCCCCTTAAAGGTTACCGCCTTCCCCTCAACCACGAATTCCAGAGGGATCTTGATAAGTAAATCTACGGTAATCGTTTGATTCTCTTGCTCAGAAGTTATATCAACTTTCTGTACCGTGATAGTATACTGTAAGGTACTGCTGTCCTTGGCGGTAAACAAATCGACAAGATCAATCGTCTTATTAAGACTGGACGAGGGAATTGATCCGGTAGCTGTACTGGTCGTATCGTTAAAGAGGTTTTGGGGGAAAGGCACTGATGTTATGGCTGCATCCTTTACTGGCTTGTCAGACCAGGTAAGAGTCATCGTTCCATTGGATAAACCATTAATAAATACATAGGCCGGCACTGCTTTGAGCTTGGCATTTCCCAGATAGTCGGTGAAGTCCCCAAAATCGATGGTATACGTTCCGGTAAATTTTCCGTTTCCACCTGGATACAGGGTTGCCTCTGTCCAGTTAAAGTTAAGCGCCATTTC
>JAITAI010000070.1 GCA_031284195.1 Treponema sp. | reverse complement strand
GGAAAAAAGAAGTATGAGAAAAAAATTTATTCAAAGAGGGGATTTTATTCCCCGGATTGTGGAGCTTTTTCCCGGTACAACGGGAGGGAACTACTCTTGGGCTGCTTTTGGTAAAGATTGCCTTGCAGGGGTGATCGTGGGGATTGTGGCTTTGCCCCTTTCCATGGCCTTCAGCATTGCCGCGGGGGGAACTCCTGCCCAAGGTTTGTATACTGCTATTACTGCCGGATTTTGTATCAGCTTCCTAGGGGGGAGTAAGTTCCAAATTGGCGGGCCTACTGGGGCCTTTGTCATCATTATTTTTGGTATAATCCATGAACATGGAATGATGGGCCTTATCACCGCAACGCTGTTGGCAGGCATTATGCTGGTCATCATGGGTATAAGCGGCCTGGGGCGTTTTATCAAGTTTATTCCCTATCCGGTAACCACGGGCTTTACCACCGGCATTGGGGTCCTGATCTTTTCCCAGCAGGTGAAGGATTTTTTGGGGCTGCAAATCGAAACAAGCTCGCCGGCTTTTTTTGAAAAATGGATGGAGTATGGCCGTTTTTTTTCCACGTTTGATCCCCTCACCCTGGGAATAGGAGTGGGGACCATCCTGCTCATTATCCTGGTGCGGCATTTTTTTCCCCGGATTCCCGGAGCCGCTGTGGGGGTTACCGTAGCGACCCTGGTCTGTTTTTTCCTTGGACTGCCGGTGGAAACGGTGGGGACCCGCTTCGGGGGCATTCCCGCTTCCCTCCCCATGCCCCTTTTGCCTGCTATGAGCTGGGGTTTGGTACGGGACGTACTTCCTGATTCTTTTACCATTGCCCTTTTGGCCGCGATTGAGTCCCTCCTTTCTGCGGTGGTGGCGGATAGCATGACCGGTGACCGGCACAAGGCAAATATGGAACTAGCTGCTCAAGGAATAGGTAATATCATCTCTGCCCTGTTCGGCGGTATTCCTGCTACCGGCGCCATTGCCCGGACCGCGACTAACATCAAATCTGGAGCGGTAAGTCCTATGGCCGGTATCATCCATGTACTTACCCTGGTGATTTTCATTCTGTTTCTTGCCCCGGCAGCTTCCGCAATTCCCCTGACGAGCCTTTCGGCAGTGCTTATGGTGGTGTCCTGGGATATGAGTAATGTGGGGCGGTTCTTCCGGCTGATCCGGTATTCCCCCAAAAGTGATACCATCGTACTCATCACCACTTTTCTGCTGACCATAGCCTTTGATCTCACCTTTGCGGTGGAGGTAGGGGTGATCCTGGCGGTGTTCCTGTTCCTCCGGAGGATGATTGAAGTAACGGATGTTAAACCGGGTAACGATGATCTCATCACCGAACTTGCCTTTGGGGATATTGAAAAAAGTACCGTAGATTCGATTATTGATTTATCTCACAAAGACATTGAAATTTATGAAATTACGGGCCCCTTCTTTTTCGGGGTTGCGGATATGTTGCAGAATACCTTGAGAAAGGTGGCAAAAACGCCGCAATTCCTGATTCTGCGGATGCGGGCAGTACCGGTCATTGATTCTACGGGTATTGCCGCGCTGGAATCTTTTCTGATTCAATGCCGTCACCGAAAAATAAACCTTATGCTTTGTGAAATTCGCGAACACCCGGGAAAGACCCTGGAAAAAGCCGGTTTTATCGGGGACTTGGGAGCGGATCGTATAATACCCACCCTTGAAGAAGCCCTGGAAAAAGCTGAAGAACAGATCCATGGGATGAAATCATAAAATCCGCCTCTGAACAAAGGACTTGTTAGGGCTGCCATTGCACCGGGCTGTTCCTGGATTATTCCGGCGCTGCTTGGGGTCAACCCAAGCAGCGCCTTTGGTACCTTGACCCTTCCCTTGGCTGGAGGGTCTGTTTATGGGGATAGGGCAGCCACTGCAGCGCCGAAAAGGGACGCCTGCTCCACAGGAGCTATCACATAGAAACGCTTTTTTCCTGAGACCAGTATAGTATGCAGGTAGGATTCCAGGGCTGTCCGCATCCCCTGGTAAATCATGTAGGTGGTACCTTCCACGGCGATACGGATCGGCGCCAAGGGATCGGATTCTCCAAGCCGTTCCACTGTAGCCGCAACCATAGCAGCGGCAAAACGGGCTGCCCGCTCAGTTACCAGGGAGGTAAGATACATCAAAGTAGCCGCCGCATCCCATTCATCTGGATCAAAGAGTTTCCCGATGGGACCTTCCCCTATCAAAGGAGCATGCATAAAGGCGTTTAAGTCTTTAGTTTGTAAGGTAGGCCATGCGAGGAACTCCCCGGACTTTCTAAACCGGAATAGGCCGTCCCGTATGGCCTGCTTGAGGATATGAAAGGTAAGGGGACCGAGATATGCCCCGGCAGTGGCCTTTTCCAGGGTATAGGCTCCTGGATTCTTGGTGGTGGCGTCGTATTCCCGGTCAAGGATCCCCATATACCGGTGGGCAAAGGTTCCGGTTTCGCATACGACGATTTGGGGAGCAGAGGCCGATGCAAAGCCGATCTTGGGGATGCTTCTTTCTGGATATGCGGTATTAATACCGGTTCCCAGGATTAAGCCTACCCCTAGTCCGGGGGCAAGGCCGTACTGATCCGGTTTCAGGCCCCCATAGGGAGGAATGGAAAGGAGACCTGAGAGCAAGGTGGCCACCGTATCATTTAAGAGGACAATCTTTCCGGGCGCCGGGATATTCCGGCGAGCCAAGGCATCCCTGAGCCCTTGGCCTATGGATTTCCCGATTACTTCGGGGGCATCCACTTCCTTGCTGAACCCGAGGAGTATACCGTCGGCGTCTTTGGTTATTTCCGTAGGATACGAGAACGTGAACCCTATGCCTTCCACCTGGGGCGCTTTTTCAATGAGGGGGATGGTCACTTCGGCTATTTTGTCGAAAAACTGCTCCGGGTTTACCCGTCCATAGGTACCGGGCATAGGCGTTTTCTCTGTGCTCTGGGCCTGGGCTTTTCCCTGATCATCAAAATGAATCAGGGCGGCTCGCAGATTGGTCCCTCCAGCATCCAGGGCAATCACGGTTTTTCCCAGGGGAACCCGGGAAACCGGACTGATATAGGCGGGGATCATGGGAAGGCTGGAACTTTGCCCCCGGAGCCCCCGTTCCATATCGATCAAAACATCCTGCACCAAGGTCAGGGGATCGATCAGCGCATAATGAAAACCGTAATACCAGGCAAAATCAGTCAATGCCTGGGGATCAAATTTTTTTGATGAACTCATGGATTACCTCATATAT